>JAVEXG010000123.1:0-10582 GCA_034004115.1 Bacteroidales bacterium
TCCACAACAGGTCGGGCAGGGCAGGGGAGCTTCTGATAAGCGTTGATATGGGATCGGTGCCTGAAACATTGTTTGAAAGTGAGCTGTTCGGACATGTAAGGGGCGCTTTCACTGATGCCAGGGACGATCGTAAGGGAAAATTCGAACTGGCTTCCGGAGGTACTCTCTTCCTTGACGAGATCGGCAACCTTCCGCTTCATTCCCAGTCCAAACTCCTTAACGCCCTTCAGAGCAGAAAGGTGGCGAGGGTTGGTTCCAATAAGTCCGTTCCTGTTGACATCCGCCTGATCTGTGCAACCAACCGCGATCTTACCGGTATGGTAGCAGAGGGAAAATTCAGGGAAGATCTCCTTTACCGAATAAATACTATTGTTATTGATGTGCCTCCCCTGCGCGACAGGGTTGATGATATCCCCATTCTGGCTTCTCATTTTCTGAAAATCTATTGCGAAAAATATAACAGGGAGCCGATGCGGTTTAACACTCATGCCCTTGAGAAACTTGCAAATCACAGCTGGCCGGGTAATGTGAGGGAACTTCAGCATGCCGTTGAAAAAGCTGTTATAATGAGCGATTCAACAGTCCTGCTTCCATCCGATTTTGAGTTCGGACCTTCACTGAAAAATCCCCATCCCCGCGAGCTTACCCTCGCGGAGATGGAGTCGAAGTATATTGTGGATTGCCTTCGGAGGAACGGGAACAACATCAGTGTAACTGCTTCACTGCTTGGAATTACCCGCCAGACTCTCTACAACAAGCTTAGAAGGATAGACAGGAACCTTATCAGCTGACTATCTGTCCGTCGAACAGGTTCACTATCCTGTGTGCATAACCGGCATCCCTTTCAGAGTGGGTTACCATGATGATTGTGGTCCCCTCCTTATTCAGTTCCGAAAGAAGGTTTATTACCTCAATACCGTTTTTTGAATCGAGGTTACCTGTAGGCTCGTCGGCAAGTATGAGCCTGGGATTTGCGACAACAGCCCTGGCTATTGCCACTCTCTGCTGCTGGCCTCCCGAAAGCTGCTGAGGAAAATGTTTTGCACGATGAGTTATCTTCATCCTGTCAAGAGCATCCTCCACTTTCTTTTTCCTTTCACTGGTCTTCATCTTGAGATAGATCAGCGGAAGTTCCACATTCTCGAATACATTGAGCTCATCGATAAGATTGAAGCTCTGGAAGACGAAGCCGATATTTCCTTTGCGGAAAACCGTCCTGTCGCGTTCCCTGAGATTTGCCACCTCGGTACCGTTAAAAATATAGCTGCCCGAGGTCGGATTGTCAAGCAGACCAAGGATATTCAGGAGCGTTGACTTTCCGCATCCTGATGGTCCCATGACTGCTACATATTCACCCTCCTTTACGTGGAGACTGATCTTGTTCAGAGCTGTGGTTTCAACTTCCTCGGTTCTGAAGACTTTTGTTAATTCGTTGGTTTTGATCATGGCGCTGATTATTTGCTGGTTTTATTCTAATTGGATTTTTTAAAGACAAGTTTTTCGTTTTTGCCAAAGGTTTCATAACCTGAGACTATTACCTTTTCACCCGGAGTGAGTCCTTCAAGCACTTCGTAATATTTCGGATTCTTCCTTCCAAGGGTTATGTTTCTCTTGCTGGCGAATGATTCCGACGCATCGAGAACGAAGATCCACTGTCCGCCGGTAGCCTGGAAGAAACCGCCGATGGGCACCAGCAATGAGATTTTTGGCTGACCAAGCTGCAGGCTTGTATAATACGTCTGCCCCGACCTTATATTATCCGGCATGCTGTCGGCAAATACCATATCTATCTCGAAGGTCCCGTTTCGGACTTCCGGATAAACCCTCTTGACAACCAGATCGTAGTTATGCCCCTGCCTGTCGAGTGTTGCGGTAAGTTGTGTTTTGACCCTGTCGATGTAGTGCTCGTCAATCTGGGCAGTCACCTTGTATGATGTAAGTACATTTATCTGACCCATGTTGGCTCCCCTTGAGATCGACTGGCCAATTTCGGGGACCAGAAGACCCAGCTGTCCGTCGACAGTGGCCTTAACGTTCAGATTCTCGACCCGCTGCCGTACAAGCGCCAGGTTCTTTCTCATGTTCTCAAGGTTGGCTTTGAGAGTTTCCACCTGCACCGATCTGAATATTGAATCCTGTCTCTGCCTTTCCATAAAGAGATCCCTCGATTGCATCGCCATATCCAGATCTTCTCTCGATCTCAGATATTCTTCCCTTGAGATGAGATTGTCCGCGATCAGCTTTTCATTCTGCTCGAAATTCCTTTTTTTCCTTTCAATATCATATTTCAGGCTGATGAGTTCCCTCTTGATCGAGATCCTTTCCTGTTCCATGGTGACCTGTGTGTTCCTCAGGAAGTTCTCTTTTTCGGCAAGCTGCGCCTCACTGTCGAGGATGTTGAGGTACAGGTCAGGATTGCTGAGCCTGAGAATTATATCTCCCTGCTTAACCATCGAACCCTCTTCTATCAGAATCTCCTCGACACGGCCTCCTTCCTGCGCATCAAGGAATATTGTGCTGATTGGTTCCACAGTTCCGGGAACGGTTATGTAATCATTGAACTGGCCTTCGGTGACTGCTTCTATTATCAGCTTGTCTTTCTCCACCTTGTATGTTGAAGTCCGGTCGGTGAAAAAGGCCATGTAAAACAGGACGAGTATTATTATACCAAAAACTATATAGCCGATATGCTTCTTCTGAAGGCCTTTTTTCTTAGGTAATGCTTTGTCCATCGATTCTATGGGGGTATCCATTGCAGATATTTTTATTTAGTTGGTTAATATTTTTTCGTATTCTCCTGTTGTATAGAATTCTATCGTGAGTTTTCTTATTAAAAGCTGCAGTTTCGTTCTTAATGCTTCGGTTTCAGCCCTGAAAAGTGTTGTTCTGGCTGCCGAATAATCTGTTACATCCGTCAACCCTGCCTCGAACTTCTTCTCGACTGCAGCAAAGGATTTCTTATTGAATTCGAGGTTGGAAACAGCGGCCGTATATTCACTCTTTCCCCTGTTGTAATCGAGGCATGCATTCTCGATATCGGTATAAAGGTTGTTCTTCTCCTGTTCCAGCCTCAGTTCCGCGTCACTTTTTCTAAGCTTTGCCTGCCTGATATTCCTTCCGACTGTATAATTATTGAATATCGGTATATCGAGACTCAGATAGACCGCCTGGCTGTTGTTATTCTTGAGCTGGGTTGTGTAGGCATCCTGTTCCGGCGCATCGTCGCTGGTAATTTTATAGAATCCGGTATATATCGCACCTCCTCCCGACAACCGCGGAGATATACTTCCCTTTGCCGCGGCAACCTGTCGTTTCGATGCCTTCAGCTCATAGTCAATCGCCTTGAGCCGGGGCAGGGTGGAGGCTGCTATGGAGTAAATGCTGTCGACGCTGAAGATTTCGTCTGTGATAAGTATGTTGCCAAGATCGGGCATCAGAATTTCAAATTCGGAAACCGGTCCAAGCTGAAGCATCTGTTTTAAGGTTGTGAGCGCCTGACTCGCAGTGTTCGACGCAATAGTCCGGGAAAGTCTGTCTTCCGAAGCCCTGCTCTCCAGCTCGAACTGCTTCGAGAGTGCTTCTTTCCCTGTTTCAACAAGCTTCGTTATTCTGTAAAGCTGTTTTTCCGACTGTTCCGCCTGCATTATCGCTGCCTCTTCGAGCCCCTTTGCATACAAAACCTGATAATAGGCTCCCAGTATGTTCACAATGACGGTATTCCTGTAGACTTTTTCGGTCTCAATCCCGGCATTATGCATGAATTTGCTTGCCGCCATGGTGTTTAGAGCTGCAAATCCGGTGAAAAGCCTGAAGGAGGTGTTGACCGAATAGGAATTGCTTATGTTCTGCTCAAATGTTATAAGGTTTGTAACCGGGTCGATCGACCTGCCGAATCCCAACTGAGCATCAGATCCGAAATTCAGGGAAGGCAGCATGTCCATCCTTGACTTCAGGAGATCTGCTTCAGCCGATTCGGTCAGAAGCATCTGCCTCTGAAGACCTATATTGTTCTCCACGGCATAATTAATGCAATCCTGAAGCGTCCAAAGCTTTGTTTCCTGCGCAGACAGATTTCCATATCCTGTTATTAGAAAAAGTACTAGTAAACGGATTATCCTGTTCATTACCTTTTTTTGAAGTTTCAGTTGAACATTCAAATTACATGCCGTCTTTATAAGGCACAGTAATACAATAATATAAGATGATGTGTCAAATATTTAATGTAAAAAAAAGAGACAGCATTGTGTCTAATATTCATACAGAAGACTTGTTGTTGTAAAGGGGCTGTAACCTGACACGGAAGGATTATGTCAGGGATCAACAATATACCCGGAGTTGTTTTTGTAAGATAAAAGATTGTATATTGGTTTGAAAAATCAGGATATGGAATGCCGGACCGGATGCGGCGCATGTTGTATTGCTGCCTCAATTTCTTCTCCAATACCAGGAATGCCGGAAGGCAAGCCGGCCGGGGTAAGATGCCCCCATCTCACAGAAGATCTCAAATGTGCTCTTTTCAACAGCCCCGAACGACCGGCAGTATGCTCTGCCTTCCAGGCCGAACCGGAGTTTTGCGGCAACACCCCTGAAGAAGCCTACCGTATATTATATGACCTAAGTCGCTAAAAAAATGTCCCTTCGTCTCTTCGTCTCTTAGTCTTTCCGTCCCTTCGTCTCTCCGTCTCTTAGTCTTCCTCACGCCTCTGCTTGTTTTACCCCCTGCCTAAAGGGGGTTCTGTCAACCACTGGATAAACACGGAGTTAACTGAGTGTTTCAAGCAAAACGTCTCTTCGTCTTTCCTTAACGCCTGTCATACACCACCCTGCCTCCGGTTATCGTATAATCAACCTTTGTTTTCATAATCTGATCTTCCGGTATTGCAAGCAGATCCCTGTCGGTGATCACAATGTCGGCCAGGTAGCCCGGTTTTATAATTCCCTTGCGGTCTTCCATGAACTGGGCATAAGCCGCCCCCAGGGTGTAAAGTTCTATTGCTTCCTCCATTGTAAGCTTCTCTTCCGGAAACCATCCTTCCCCTTCCTCTCCGAGCCTGTCTTTTCGGGTGACGGCAGCATAGAGTCCTTCCATGGGATTCAGCGGTTCAACCTGATAATCGGTTCCGAATGCAACCTTTGCTCCGGCATTCAGCAGGCTCCTCCAGGCATAAGCTCCTTTGCTCCGTTCCGTGCCAATCCTTTTTTCGCAGAATCTCTTATCTGAGATGCAATGAGTTGGCTGCATGGAAGCAATGACTCCAAGTTCCCCGAACCTGGGGATATCGGTCTGAGTCAGGGTCTGGGAATGTTCATCACGATGCCGGCTGTCGCGCCTCCCATTTGTGTTCAATGCCTTTTCATAGGCATTGAGCGTCCAGTTGTTTCCCTTGTCGCCTATTGAGTGGACTCCTATCTGAAACCCCATGCTGTCGGCTGCTACAACCATTCTTTCAAATTCCTCGTAAGGCATCATGGCCAGACCAGATGTCCCGGGATTGTCGGTGAAGGGTTCAAACATGAGGGCCGTTCCCGACCCGATGGTTCCGTCGATGAATGCCTTAAGGTAGCCGAACCTGATCCAGTTGGTTGCGGAGGGATACTTCTTTCTTAGTTCATCATACTGTTTCAGGCGCTCAGTATCACCCGTCAGAGGTTTGCCTATGTCGATCCTGGCTGTAAGACTGCCTTCAGCCTGAAGATTCTCATAGGCGCTGAAATCGGCCGATCCCGGGATCTGAACACTTGTGACTCCGTATTCTGCGGCTTCTTTCAATGCAAGCAGGTAACCCTGTTTCACCCTGGCAGCTTCTTCCTCAGGAGTCCGGTCAGTTTTTACGGCGCCGGTCTTTATAAGTCTTTCCGCACTCTCCTTGAGTATCCCGGTTGGCTCTCCTGTAACAGGATCCTTCTGTATCTCACCTCCAAAGGGGTCGGGAGTGTCTTTTGTAATGCCCGATTTCTTCAGAACATAGCTGTTAACAAGTACCGAGTGGCCGTCGGCGCGGCTGAGCACCACCGGATTGTCGGGGGAAACTGCATCGATCAGCTCCTTTGCCGGCCATTGCCTGTCGTTGAACATCTCGTGCTCCCAGTGGCCGCCCTCAATAAGCTGACCGGGTTTCGACTTTTCAACCTGCTCCTTTACCTTACGGGTTATCACAGCCGGGTCGGTTGTGTATCTTAATTCAATATAATCGGGATCGAGAGGGCCGAAATGAACATGTGCATCGTTGAATCCGGGAATCACCAGCCTTCCGCGGGCATCAATAACCCGGGTCTTGCCTTTTTCAATTAACGAGCTGATTTCCGCGGATGTGCCGACAGCAATAATGCTTTCGCCTCTTATGGCACACGCCTCAGCTGCCGGATTATTGCGGTCGATTGTGATGACCTTGCCGTTGATTATTACGAGATCGGCTTTCCCGTCTTTGCTCCCTGAACATGATATTGTCATTATTACTATTGATAATAAGATGATTGCATTTTTCATTGAAGAAGGATTTTGACTGATGAAATATATGAAAAAACATAAAACTCATTACGACACAGGAAAGGTTCTTTCTGCTGTGAAAAGGCCGTTCATTTTTCTGTCTTCAGTCTTCGGTCTTCCGACCTATACTATCATATCGTTTTGGGTAAAATTTTTGTTGAATAACAATAACCTACTTATCGTTATCCGATAAAAATTTATCGTTATTTTGAGATTTCACGCAGGGGATGCATCCTGTTTTATCCTGTTTTTGCATCGATTTTAACTTGACATTAACTATTTTAAGAGTTTATTATCACTTTCTGTCTGCTATTTAGTTTACATTCGCAAAAAATCAGGTTTATGAATATTGCCATCATAGGATATGGACGGATGGGGCATGAGATCGAGTCCGCTGCCCTCGGCAGGGGCCATGCCGTCAAGCTTATTGTCGACAAGGACAATATGGACGATCTGAACGAACGGAGCACCAGGGATGTTGATGTGGCCATTGAATTCACGACTCCCGGGACCGCCTTTGAAAATGTAGTCAAGTGCTTGAAAATGAAGATCCCCGTTGTAAGCGGCACAACCGGATGGCTGAGCGACTACGATAAGGCCGTTGATGCATGCAACGAGAACAGGACATCCTTCCTCCATTCAACAAATTTCAGCATAGGAGTCAATATACTGTTCAGGCTTAACAGGGAACTGGCGAAACAGATGGCCCGGCTCGATCAGTACAAGCCTTTCATAGAGGAAATCCATCACACCAGAAAACTTGACGCTCCAAGCGGAACGGCCATAACGCTGGCACAGGGAATAGCAGCCGTTCATAAGGATTATGACAGCTGGTGCCCCGACGACAGGACTGAGCCTGGGAAAGTGCCGGTTAAGGCAATCCGCGAGGGAATGGTCCCGGGAACACATACTATTGCCTGGACTTCGGATATTGATGTGATAAGCCTCCGCCATGAGGCCAGAAACAGGAAAGGACTGGCCCTTGGTGCAGTGATAGCAGCCGAATACATATATAACCGCACGGGAGTTTTTACTATGGACCAGGTTCTTGGGTTCTGATAATTATTTCTATTTTTACATATTCTTATCCAATAAAATAAAATGGATCAAACACTCAAGGGAAAGTACATCAGGTTTGGCATTGCCGCCCTGCTGTATATCCTGATCGTAATCTGGATCGGCAACTACTGGCTGCTTGCCGGTCTTGCCATCATTTATGATATCTATGTATCCGAAAAGGTTAACTGGACCTTCTGGAAGAAGCGTAACGGACCGAACAGCAGCTTTATAGAATGGCTCGATGCAATCATTTTTGCTGTTATTGCCGTAACACTTATCAATATATTTCTCTTCCAGAATTACAGGATACCCACAGGATCGATGGAGAAATCGCTTCTGATAGGAGATCATCTGTTTGTCAGCAAGCTGGCCTACGGGCCCAGAATGCCGAACACTCCGATCGCTTTTCCTTTTACCCAGAATACAATGCCGCTATCTAAAGGCAAGTCCTGGTCCAACCTTGTGGAATGGCCTTACAGAAGACTGGCCGGCGTTGGTTCGGTGAAAAACAACGATGCCATAGTATTCAACTTCCCGGCAGGCGATACTGTAGTGCTTGAGAGAACTGAAACGGCATACGATGAAATAGTCAGGGAAACTGCCAGGGAGATGGCCCTGAGAGCGAATATGGGGAATCCCAGTCCCCGGCCTTCATCTGACTTCATGACTGCCGCCAGGAAAGAGGTGTGGGACCGGTTCAATATAATTTACAGGCCGGTCGACCGACGCGATAATTATGTAAAGAGATGTGTCGGGATACCGGGCGACACACTTCAGATAAAGAAAGGAGAGCTATTCATCAACGGTAAACTGGTTCCGGCCAATAATTCCCAGCAGTTCAATTACCTGGTTGCAACTAACGGGACAACAATCAATCCAAAGACTTTCGAACGCCTGGGCATTTACAAATCGGACCAGAATATGCTTTCAGGTTCGGTGTATTTCCTTCCGCTTACAAAATCAAATTCCGAAGCCATTGGCAGATTTGCCAATGTAAGGGAGGTGACTCCGTATTATGCAGCACCCGGAGAATACAATCCGGTAATTTTCCCTCACAGCAGAACATACAACTGGAATGAGGATCATTTTGGCCCTCTCTGGATACCTGCCGAGGGACTCACGGTTAAAATCGATACATCAAACCTCTGCCTTTATGAAAGGATTATTGATGTGTATGAGGGAAACGATCTGCGGGTGGAAGGCCCGACCATCTATATCAACGGGCAGCCCGCCGGATCCTATACCTTCAAGATGGACTATTACTTCATGATGGGTGACAACAGGCACAATTCGGCTGATTCGCGATACTGGGGATTTGTTCCAAAGGACCACGTTGTAGGAAAACCCAGATTCATCTGGCTGTCGATCGACAAGGAATTGTCGGGACTGAAGAAGATACGGTTCAACCGGATATTCATGAAAATAAAATAAAAAAAGGACATGCTGCGGCATGTCCTTTCTTTTATTACTTATAATTCCTTTATTTCACTTTCTCAACGATGGTCCTGAATGCTTCAGGATGATTCATTGCAAGGTCGGCAAGGGTTTTCCTGTTCAATTCTATTCCTTTCTTCTCGAGGTTGCCGATGAACTGTGAATAGCTCATCCCGTACTGACGGACACCTGCATTGATCCTCTGGATCCACAGGGCTCTGAATTCACCTTTTTTCTTTCTCCTGTCGCGGTATGCATATCCCATACCCTTGTCGAGGGTGTTCTTTGCTACCGTGATGACATTTTTCCTTGAACCAAAGTTACCCCTGGTCTGACTGAGAACCTTTTTTCTCCTGGCTCTCGATGCTACTGCGTTTACTGATCTTGGCATTGTTCCTTGTTTTTTGACTGTCAGCGTTCAATCCGTTGTGGTTGACTCTTTTCTGCTGTGCAGTCTGTTAGTAATTAATTAATTAAATCAAAGACCGGAGTTTATTTGATGGCAAGCATGAGTTTTACGTTCTTCAGGTCGGCTTTGTTAACAAGGCCTGAATAGGTAAGATTCCTCTTCCTTTTCGTCGTTTTCTTAGTCAGAATGTGACTCTTGAAAGCATGACTCCTCTTGATTTTTCCTGATCCGGTAAGGCTGAACCTTTTTTTCGCACCGGAATTAGTTTTCATTTTTGGCATTTCTCTGTATCGATATATTAAATTACTTCTTCTTCTTTGGAGAGAAGGAGATTATCATTCTTTTCCCTTCAAGACGGGGAAGCTGTTCCACTTTACCATATTCTTCAAGGTCGTTGGCGAAACGCAGCAATAGCACTTCTCCCTGCTCCTTGAATAAAATGGACCTTCCCTTAAAGAACACATAAGCCCTTACTTTTGCCCCTTCCTCCAGGAACTTCATGGCATGCTTGAGCTTGAAATTGTAATCGTGCTCATCAGTGTTCGGTCCAAACCTGATCTCTTTAACCACCACCTTGACCGTTTTGGCCTTGATCTCCTTCTGCTTCTTCTTCTGCTGATAAAGAAATTTCTGGTAATCAGCGATTTTGCAAACAGGGGGATCTGCATTCGGGGATATTTCCACAAGATCGAGCTCCATCTGATCTGCCAGTTTAAGGGCATCCTGGATACTCATAACTGATGTTTCAATTCCTTCACCCACAACTCTGACCACTCTGGCAGTGATCCGGTGGTTAATCTTGTGAGCCTGCTGAACTACGCGTGCAGGGCTTCGCCTAATTGGTCCGGCTATAGCTATTTCCTCCTAACTTTGGTTTATACTAAAATTAACTAATCAAATCCTCTACCAGGCTATCTCATTTTTAATCTCCCCGGTGATAAATCCGGCAAATGCCTCAAGTTTCATGCTTCCTTTATCCCCTTCACCCTGCTTCCGGACTGAAACTGTTCCACTTTCAACCTCTTTTTCACCTATGATCAACAGGTATGGAATCCTCTTTAATTCGTTATCCCTGATCTTCTTACCGATCTTTTCGCTCCTGTCGTCAATTAGTGTGCAAATATCGGAATTATTTAGAAAATCCAAAACTTTTAGTGCATAATCATTGAATTTTTCGCTTATGGGCAGAACAA
>JAVEXG010000124.1:0-10505 GCA_034004115.1 Bacteroidales bacterium
ACAGCACTTCTGTAAACAGACCTGTAACAACCATCCTGATCTTCGTCGGGCTGATGGTTATGGGCCTCTATTCACTGACGCAGCTGCCGGTCGATCTGTACCCGGAAATCGAACTTCCGTTCGTGGGTGTTGTCACAACCTATCCCGGTACAAGCGCGTCGGATATTGAAACCAATATTACCAGACCGGTCGAGGATGCCCTCAACTCTGTAGCCAACCTGAAGGAGATGACATCAACATCAAGCGACGGGCTGTCGGTGATATTCATGAATTTTGAATACGGGACAAACCTCGATGAGGCGACGAACGATATAAGGAGCAACCTCAGTTTTATTGAGAACTATCTTCCGGAGGATTCCGAAAAGCCGACCGTCATGAAGTTCAACTCAAGCATGATGCCCATTATCTTCTATGCAATAACTGCGCAGGAGAGTTACAGGGGGCTGGAGAAGATTCTTGATGAGAAGATAGTAAATCCCCTGAACAGGATTGAGGGCGTCGGATCAGTAAGCCTGGCAGGCGTACCCGGCAGAAAGGTTTACATTGACGTCGATCCGAGGAAAATGGAAGCCTACCACCTCACTATTGAACAGATAGGGGGGGTGCTGGCAGCCGAGAATATGAATATGCCTGCAGGCTACATTGAAATGGGCCAGACCGATTATCCTCTCAGGATACAGGGAGAGTTCCCGGAGAGTGATATCATAAAGGACATAGTGGTTAGCAGCTATAACGGCAATAATGTTTACCTGAAGGATGTGGCTGTGGTGCGCGATACAATCCGCGAAACCAAACTGGATACCCGGGTAAACGGCCGTCAGGGAATGACGATGTTTGTTCAGAAACAGTCAGGAGGAAATACAGTTAAGGTAACCAAAGAGATCGAGGAAGCTCTTGTAACACTCGAGAAGGACCTGCCGGCAGATGTCAGGATAGAAAAGATGTTCGACAGTGCAACTTTCATCAAGGACTCTGTGAACAACCTTACCGAAACCCTGATGTACGCTGGCATCTTCGTTATCCTGGTTGTGCTTTTCTTCCTTGGAAGATGGAGGGCAACACTGATTATTATTGTAACAATCCCGATATCACTCGTTGTAGCATTCATATACCTGTTTGTCACTGGAGAGTCGGTAAATATAATCTCGCTGACATCGCTCTCGATAGCCATCGGGATGGTGGTTGACGATGCGATAGTCGTACTGGAGAATATCACAAAACATGTTGAGAGGGGAAGCAGGCCGAGAGAGGCCGCCATCTATGCAACCAATGAGGTGTGGCTGGCTGTTATTGTATCAACACTTACCGTAGTGGCCGTTTTCTTCCCTCTGACATTCGTAAGCGGCCTTACAGGAGTGCTTTTCAAACAGCTGGGTATGCTTGTTACAATCACCATTCTGACGTCAGTGGTTGCGGCAATCACCCTGACGCCTACGATGAGCGCCCTTTTGCTCAAATGGTATCCGATACGTAAGGACGCACCTTTCTGGACCTATGACGGGAGCATCCGCAAATGGCTCGATTCCTTCGATGGTTTTTATGGAAGAACCATCCATTGGGTTCTTCATCACAAGAGAGTTACCGTTATTGCTGCAATCCTCGTTTTCGTTGGATCGATGCTTCTGTTCATGTTCATTGATACTGAGTTCTTCCCGCAGGCTGACCAGTCGCAGGTTACAATGACAGTGGAACTGCAGACGGGAACCAGGGTAGATGAGACATTGAAGACAACCGACAAGATCGACAAGATCCTTCAGGCCAAGTACCCTGAAATTGAATTGCTGTCGTCATCGACCGGTGTCGATGAGGAAGGAGGCTTTTCATCAATGTTCGGAGCCGGTGGTACTCATGTTATTACCTATACCCTCAGTCTTGTCGATCCGGAAGACAGGGAGAAGGATGTTGCCACTCTTGCTGAAGAGATGAGAGCCGATCTGGCAGGAATCCCTGAAATAATTGACTATTCGGTCAGCACTTCTGAAGATATGGGCTCCTTCGGCGGCAACACCGTCGATGTTGAAATATATGGTTACAATATCTCGGAGACCAATATTGTTGCCGAGGAAATTGCGGCCAGGATAAGGAATCTCCCGGGAGCAAAGGATGTGACAATCAGCAGGGATAAATCAAAACCTGAACTTCAGATAATTCTTGATCAGAACAAGATGATAACGAACGGTCTGAACACCGCGACAGTTTCAATGGCAATCAGGAACAGGGTAGGCGGTATGACTGCCACCCGACTCAGGCAGGCGGGCGACGAGTACGATGTTGTGGTCCGGTTCGAGGAGAAAGCCAGGCAGACACTGACTGATATCGAAAATATAGGTATCACCAACCCGGCCGGACAGGTAATAAGACTTGCCGAGATTGCACAGATCAAGGAATACTGGGCTCCGCCAAGCATTCAGAGGCAAAGGAGGGAAAGGATAGTTATGGTTTCATTCACGCCTTACAAGGAATCGCTCACAGTACTTCAGACCGAAATTCAAAAGATTATTGATGAGACCAGTATACCCTACGGTGTTATGGTTCAGATTTCCGGAGCCATAGAGGAGCAGATGGAAGCTTTTATGGATATTGCATTCCTTATAATGGTGAGTCTGATCCTGGTTTACCTGGTGATGGCATCACAGTTCGAATCGCTCAAGATGCCGCTTATAATCATGATCGCCATCCCGTTCGCATTCTCGGGTGTGGCCATTGCCCTCTTCCTTACCAGCACCACACTGAGCGTTATCTCGGCAATCGGAGCTGTGATGCTTATCGGTATCGTTGTGAAGAACTCGATAGTGCTGGTTGACTTTATCAACCTTATGAGGGAAAGGGGACGTGAACTGTATGAGGCTGTTGAAATCTCGGGACGATCGAGGCTCAGACCGGTTCTCATGACCTCTGCCACTACAATTCTGGGTATGCTGCCCCTTGCACTGAGCACAGGATCGGGTTCGGAACTCTGGAAACCCATGGGTATAGCAGTTATCGGCGGACTTGTCTTTTCAACTCTTGTTACACTTGTTGTGGTACCCGTGATCTATGTCCTTTTTGCCAGAAAGGGGGAAAGGAACAGACATCTGGCCCTTTATTCCGAAATGGATTTCCTTGAGGAAAGAAACAACAATGCCGGATAGCGTGGACCACTTGATTACAATAAAATAAAAAAATAATTTGGTATGAAAGCTGTAATGATAATATTTAACCAGGCTCACACTGAAAGGATTGAATACCTGTTCGACAAGCTGGGAGTAAAGGGCTATTCGCTGTGGGAGAATGTCCAGGGCAGAGGAAGCAATACCGGTGTGCCGCATCTCGGAACGCATGCATGGCCGGAAATCAACAAAATTGCCCTGACCATGATTGATGATGATCTAGTGGATGACATTCTTGCGGCAGTAAGGAAAATAGATTCCATAAACGAAGAGGTAGGAATCCGTGCCTTTGTATGGGATATACAACAGGCGGTGTAATTATCCGGCATCACCCTGTGCTGAGTCCCTGAACGGGAAGAAACAGAATAAAGAGGTTGATCTCACTTAAGAGACAACCTCTTTTTGCTTTACAGAACTCACGTTGTTCAGGAATTATTCAATCCGCCTTCGCGTAAAGCTTCGGCGGACGCGAAGGTCAGGTTTAATTCCTCGGTGCTTGCACCGTTTTTTGAGTCCAGAGCTTGCTCTGAGGTTCATACCATTGGATTAAAATAAGTAATATTGATGCCGTGCCCCCCCTGTTCACAGGGGGTGTTGCCCAAAATGATGAGTATTTTTAAAAAAAGTGTAGCAAAAAAAGGGGGTCTTTCCAAATAAATGATACTTTTGCCCTGAATTTCGTTATCAATAAAAAGTAACTGACATGAAAAATCTGAAGTTTTTAACCGGAACAGCAGTTCTGCTGTTAACTATTAATTCCTTGCCCCTGAAGGTCGGCGCCCAGGAGGAATCCGGCAGTAAATTCAATGTAAATGCCGATCTGTACAGCAGTTATGTCTGGAGGGGATCAAAGCTTGGGCAGGGACCGGCGTTTCAGCCATCAGTTAATTTTTCAGACGGAGGACTGACAATTGGTGTGTGGGGTTCGGTTGATGCCGGAGGTTACACTGAAGCAGACCCTTATATTTCATATTCATTCCCGTTCGGACTGAGCCTTGGAATAACTGATTATTACCTGCCGGATCTGCCTTTGTCCGAAACTTCACGATTTACAGGAAGCCATGCACTTGAACTGAACTGCGGTTTTGAGCTTGGCGGTTTTTCCCTTGGTGCAAATTACATAGTGAACGAAGCCGGGGGCATAGGATCGGCAGGCGGAGACAAGTATTTCCAGATCGGATATGCCTTCGAGGATGCCGGCATCTTTGCCGGTGCCGGAGACGGGTGGCACACTGCCGACGGAGAATTCAATATATGCAACATAGGTCTGGAAGTATCGAAGGAGATAGAAGTGACCGACAGGTTCTCCATACCGGTCACAGGTCAGGTAGTTATCAATCCCGATACAGAGAAGTTGTTTGTAGTGGTTGGTATTTCCTTCTGACAAGGCAGGCAAAAAAACCCGGCAGGCCGATAGAAAAAACCCCGGTCGGCCGACCGGGGTTACAAGAAATGTTGTTGTTATTCTTCCTCTTCTTCTTCGGTGTATGCCTTGATAACAGCTTCCTGAACTTCGGAAGGTACCTGGGCGTATTCAGCGAATTTCATAGTGTACATGGCACGGCCTCCTGTTATTGAGCTGAGGGCGGTGGAGTACTTGTTCATTTCTGCCAGGGGCACTCTTGCCTTGATAACCTCGAGACGCTTGTGGCTCGACATGCCGAGCACCATTCCTCGCCTGCCCTGAAGGTCGCTTATGACATCTCCCATTCTGTCGGAAGGAACCATGATCTCAACGTCGTATATTGGCTCAAGGATCTTTGGTCCGGCATTCTTGAAGGCATTGCTGAAGGCATTTCTTCCTGCAAGCCTGAAAGATATTTCGTTCGAGTCGACAGGATGCATCTTGCCGTCGTAAACATATACCCGGATGTCGCGGGCGTAGGAACCGGTCAGAGGACCTATTTCCATTTTCTCCATGATACCCTTGAGGATGGCCGGCAGGAACCTTGCATCGATCGATCCGCCGACGATGCAGTTTACAAAGATCAGCTTGCCGCCCCAGTCGAGCTCGACCTCATCCTTGGCTCTTATGGATAGCTTGATTTCCTTGCTGCCGAATTTCATCATTGTCAGTTCAGGACTTCCTTCCACATAGGGCTCGATAATAAGGTGCACCTCTCCGAACTGACCTGCCCCTCCTGATTGCTTTTTGTGCCGGTAGTCAGCCTGGGCTGATTTGGTGATGGTTTCACGGTAGGGAATCCTCGGAGGATTGAAGTTTGTAGGTATCTTATAGATGTTGTCGAGATGCCATTTCATTATGTTGAGATGGTATTCACCCTGGCCGTGGACAATTATCTGTTTCAGTTCCTTTGAATATTCAATAATGATAGTGGGGTCCTCGAGGTGAATTTTGTTGAGAGATTCTCCAAGCTTCTCATCATCACTCTCACTCTGAGCCTTTATGGCAATACGATATTTAGGCTCGGGGAATTTTACTCCTTCGTATTTCCAGTCATTGCCGGGAGCGTTGAGGGTGTGGTCGGTTTTTGTGTTCTTGAGCTTCACGAAAGCCCCGATATCGCCGGTATGGAGTTCCGGAACCCTGGTCCTGTTCTTGCCTGCGCAAACATAGAGCTGCGACAGTCTCTCCTTGACTCCGTTTGAGGTATTAACCGCATCGAGGTTCTCTGTTATTTTTCCGGAGTAGACCCTGAAGTAGTGGATTTCACCAATATGGTCCTCGATTGAGGATTTAAAGACATATACGGAAGCAGGACCTGCGGGATTGGCCTTGACCTCTGCACCCTTGCTGTTAACGGGGGCAGGCATGTCGGTAATTGAAGGAGCTTCGCTAACGATGAACTCCAGGAGCCTGTCAACTCCCATGTTGTTTTTGGCCGAGATGCAGAAAACAGGGAAAAGTCCCCTTGTAAGAAGCCCTTTTGCTATACCTTTTTTTATTTCTTCCTCTGAAAGGGAGTCGTTTGAGAAAAACAGTTCCATCAGCGATTCGTCGCTTTCAGCGGCTTTTTCAACAAGGGCCGAATGAAGCTCGTCAGCTTTTTCCTTCTGATCGGCCGGGATATCGAGTACTTTTGCAGCTCCGCCTTCTTTGGGATACTGGAGCATTTTCATCCTGAGTACGTCGATGACGGAGTTGAATCCCACACCTTCATTGACCGGATACTGGATAATAGTAATGTTGTTTCCGAAACGGTCCTTCATCATTTCGATCGACTTGTCAAAATTGGCTTTTTCGTGATCGAGTCCGTTAACAGCTATTATAAGCGGCTTATTAGCATTCTCGGCATGGCGGAAATGAATTTCCGATCCAACCTCCACCCCGTTCTGTACGTTGAGGGTCAGTACCGCACAATCGGAGGCATGGAGGGAGGAGATAACGCCCCCGCTGAAATCGTCGAGACCCGGAGTATCGAGAATGTTTATCTTCTTGTTCTGGAATTCCGTGTATAACACGGTCGAAAACAGGGAGTTGCCATTCTCATGTTCGATCGGACGATAATCCGAAACAGTGTTTTTACTTTCAATAGTACCTCTTCTCTCGATTACTCCTCCATTGAAGAGCATAGCTTCGGCAAGGAGGGTCTTGCCCGATCCTGAGTTGCCGATAAGCGCAATGCCCTTGATCTGGTCTGTCTGATAGGTTTTCATGTCTGGGTGGATGTTTATATTATATATTATATAATCCTGATTTAGAGTTCGCAAAAATAATAAATTTTTAAAAACTGTTCAGTCAAGGGTACATAATTAAGAAATATTTATTTTCTTTGCACCAGTTTTTTGAAATGCAGGAGTACCGGTTTTTCCTTCGAGGTAAGTTTACAAAACGAATATTCATTGCGGAAAGGTCGGGAAGAAACCTGTTTATAACTTACAAAATTAAGTAAGATATTTCATTTTGGAAGACGTTTACGATGCCGGTTATCGGTGATAATCTGCAGGGTCTGATGCGTTTTTTGCATCAGGTGAAAAAAAGATGAAACGTGTTTGTAAATTAATAAATTAAATCCATACCTTTGCGAACCGTTTTTTTGAAGGAATTTTAATGTAAAACAAGACTATATTATGCCGACAATTCAGCAGTTAGTAAGAAAGGGCAGGAAGCAACTGATCTATAAAAGCAAGGCTCCTGCCTTGGATTCCTGTCCTCAGAGAAGAGGTGTCTGTGTGCGTGTTTACACTACCACGCCCAAGAAACCTAACTCAGCAATGAGGAAGGTAGCCAGGGTAAAGCTTACGAACCAGAAGGAGGTAAATGCTTATATTCCGGGTGAAGGTCATAACCTTCAGGAGCACTCCATTGTACTTATCAGGGGCGGCAGGGTGAAGGATCTTCCCGGGGTTCGTTATCATCTTGTACGTGGTGCACTCGACACATCAGGCGTGACTGGCCGTACACAGAGAAGGTCAAAGTATGGTGCAAAAAGGCCTAAGAAATAACACTTAATTAATAAGATCATGAGAAAATCAAAACCAAAGAAGAGGATCATGTTACCTGATCCCAAATACAACGATCCAAACGTTACAAGGTTTGTGAACAATCTTATGTATAGTGGTAAAAAGAATCTCGCTTTCAAAATATTCTATGATTCTCTCGACATAATAGCCGATAAATTCAAGAATGAAGGAAAAACTCCGCTTGAGATTTTCAGGCAGGCACTTGAGAATGTAACTCCCCAGGTAGAGGTGAAAGCCCGCAGGGTTGGTGGCGCAACATTCCAGGTCCCCATGGAGATTCGCTCCGACAGAAAGGTGAGCATAAGCATGAAGAACATGATTTCCTTTGCCCGCAAGAGAACAGGCCATTCAATGGCAGAAAGGCTTGCTGCAGAACTGATGGCAGCCTACAAGCTTGAGGGCGGTGCTTACAAAAAGAAAGAGGATACTCACCGTATGGCTGAAGCCAACAAGGCATTCGCCCATTTCAGGTTTTAATTGATAATACAAGGGAAGACCCAAGCCAGATGAACGCCAACCTGAAATATACCAGAAACATCGGAATAATGGCCCATATTGATGCCGGTAAAACGACAACGACAGAGCGTATTCTGTTTTATACCGGACGGACACACAGGATGGGTGAGGTGCATGATGGTAATGCCCAGATGGACTGGATGATTCAGGAGCAGGAAAGAGGAATCACGATCACCTCGGCTGCTACCACGGCGTTCTGGAAATACAGGGATGAGGAATATAAGATAAATATTATAGATACCCCGGGACACGTTGATTTCACTGTTGAGGTCGAGCGTTCGCTGAGAATCCTTGACGGCGCAGTCGCTGTCTTTTGTGCCGTCGGCGGCGTTGAACCGCAGTCGGAGACTGTATGGAGGCAGGCAAACAAATACAATGTTCCCAGGATTGCTTTTGTAAACAAGATGGACAGGACAGGCGCTGATTTTTTCAGCGTCGTCAGCGAAATAGATGAAAAGCTTGGGGCCAACCCCATTCCGGTTCATATTCCCATAGGAGCTGAAGAAACTTTCAGGGGACTGATTGACCTCATCACAATGAAGGCAGTGATCTGGGATAACACTGATTCGACCGGTACAAAATATGAAGTAGAAGACATTCCCGCAGATATGCTTGAAGAAGCAGGGGAATGGAGAGCCAAACTGATTGAAGCTGTTGCAAGCGTCGACGATACTTTGCTTGCAAGGTACATTGATGACCACGATTCAATAACTGCTGACGAGATAATCGCGGCTCTCAGGGAATCGACTGTACGCGGGCTTGCAGTTCCGGTTCTGTGCGGTTCTGCATTCAAGAACAAGGGCATTCAGAGTATTCTTAATGCAGTTGTTGCTTTCCTTCCGTCACCAGTTGAAGTAGGTTCAGTAAAGGGAATTGATCCGAGGAATGACAGTGAAGTAATAAGAGAACCTGATGATGAGGCTCCGTTTTCGGCACTCGCATTCAAAATAGCAACCGATCCTTTCGTAGGAAGGCTTGTGTTCCTGAGGATTTATTCAGGAGTCCTGAATGCCGGCGATACAGTTCTTAACACCAGGTCGGGCAAGAGGGAAAGGATAAACCGCCTGTTTGAGATGCATGCAAACAAGCAGAATCCGAAGGAGAGGGTCAGCGCAGGAGATATTTGTGCAGGAGTGGGTTTCAAGGACCTCAAGACAGGGGATACCCTTTGTGCAATAAATAAGCCGGTAGTGCTTGAGTCGATGGAGTTTCCCGAACCCGTTATCGGTGTTGCGATAGAGCCTAAAACACAGGGCGACATTGATAAGCTTTCGGTGGCTCTCGGAAAACTGGCAGAGGAGGACCCTACATTTCAGGTAAGGATTGATCCCGACAGCGGACAGACAATAATAAACGGTATGGGTGAGCTTCATCTGGAGATACTCATTGACCGTCTCAAGCGCGAATTCAAGGTCGAGTGTAACCAGGGCGTGCCTCAGGTTGCCTATAAGGAGGCGATTACCACTTCGGCCGAATTCAGGGAAATATTCAGGAAACAGACAGGCGGCAGGGGTAAGTTCGCAGATATTTATGCGACACTGATGCCGGCAGAAAACGGATTTAAAGGACTTGAATTTGTTAACGAAATAAAAGGAGGAAACATACCGAAGGAATTCATCCCGTCGGTTGAAAAGGGATTCCGCGAGGCAATGTTGAACGGCCCGCTTGCAGGGTTTCCTCTTGAAAATCTTAAAGTAATACTAAGGGACGGTTCGTACCATCCGGTCGACTCAGACGCCCTCGCTTTTGAAATAGCAGCCAAGCAGGCATTCAGGAAATATGCCGGAAAATGCACCCCGGTGCTCCTCGAACCGATTATGGCTACAGAAGTTATCACACCCGAAGAATATGTCGGCGACGTGATCAGCGATTTCAACAGGAGAAGGGGCAAGGTTGAAGGTATGGAATCGAAAGCAGGCGCAAGGGTTGTAAAAGCAAAAGTACCTCTGGCAGAAAAATTTGGTTATGTCACTGTGCTGCGAACCCTTACTTCCGGCAGAGCTACATCCACGATGGAGTTCTCACATTATGAGGAGGTACCTGCAGAAATAGCAAAGAGAATTGTAGAAATAACCAAAGGAAAAATTCTTTAAAGAAATGAGTCAGAAAATTCGTATCAAACTGAAATCCTATGATCACAACCTGGTGGACAAGTCTGCCGAGAAGATCGTAAAGACAGTGAAATCAACAGGTGCAGTTGTGAGCGGTCCGATTCCGCTTCCCACGCATAAAAAGATCTATACTGTCCTTCGTTCTCCGTTTGTGAACAAAAAGGCCAGGGAGCAGTTCGAGCTTTCGAGCTACAAGAGACTGCTCGATATATACAGCTCAACGCCAAAGACGATTGATGCTCTTATGAAGCTTGAGCTTCCCAGCGGGGTTGAAGTAGAAATAAAAGTGTGAAACCAGTAAAGA
>JAVEXG010000013.1:0-47351 GCA_034004115.1 Bacteroidales bacterium
CCAGCACATTGGGATGAACCATTCCGCATCCCAGCACTTCGAGCCAGCCGGTGTATTTACAGACATTGCATCCCTTTCCGCCACAGATAGTGCAGCTGACATCCATTTCGGCCGAAGGTTCGGTGAAGGGGAAGTATGATGGTCTCAGGCGGATGCGGGTTTCCTTTCCATAAAGTTCGCGTGCAAAGAAAAGAAGGGTTTGTTTCAGGTCGGCGAAGGATACATTTTCATCGATGTATAATCCCTCTATCTGGTGAAAGATGCAATGTGCCCTGGCCGATATAGCTTCATTTCTGAATACCCTGCCGGGTGAGATGGTCCTGATCGGAGGCTTCTGATTGTGCATCACCCTGACCTGAACCGAAGAGGTGTGTGTCCGCAGAAGAATATCGGCAGGATTTGAGTCTTCAGGTGAATTCCTGAATATGTAGAACGTGTCCTGCATATCCCTTGCGGGATGTTCAGGGGCAAAATTCAGTTTTGTGAAGACATGGTCATCATCCTCGATCTCGGGTCCTTCCGACACGGTGAAGCCGATCCTCGTGAATATGTCAATTATCTCTTTTCTTACAAGGGAAATGGGATGACGTGAACCCGAAGGATAAGGAAATGCAGGTCTGGTAAGGTCATTTTCAGTGGCCGATTCATCAGTCGATTCAAGTTCTTTCTTAAGGGAATTGTATCTCTCCTGTGCCTTTTGCTTCAGTTCGTTGAGCTTCAGGCCCACTTCTCTCTTCAGCTCAGCTGACACTTCCCTGAAATCGTCAAATAAGGAAGTTATCAATCCCTTTTTGCTCAGGTATTTCAGCCTGAACGATTCAAGTTCTGAAGATGAAGCTACTTTTGCAGAATCTACCTCTTCAAGGAGGGTTTTTATTTTATCCAGCATTATAAAATTCTAATAGTGTCATGAATTAATATGTTTATTTTTAATCTCTTTAACCCCCTTTTTCGTCCCGCAGGGCGGGAGGCTTCCTGCTCCTGCCCCCCTGGGGGAATCCCGATAGCTATCGGGAGAGAAGGGGGTCTGAATAAGGATAACAGATAATTCTGTGTATCTTTGAAAATAGTCATTCTTATTTATTTTCATAATAAGCTTAATTACCGTCCCACCACTTTCATACTGATAATCCTGATATCATTTACCGGCTTGTCCGCCTGGTTGGTCGGCGAGCCTGCGATTTTATCAACAATTTCAAGTCCTTCCACAACTTCACCAAAGACAGTATAAGTGGCATCAAGACGCGGAACGCCGCCAATGTTCATATAGGCATCAATCTGTTCCTGTGAAAATTTATATTCACCTTGGGTGGTCAGGTAGTTAAACATTTTCATGGAAGCTCTTTCCTGAATTTCACTTTCGGAAAGCGGAGTTCCCGCAATTTGCGCACTGTCGGCTGTTTCCTTAATGAATTTACTGAAGACGACCTGCTTTAATCCGCTGTTGAGCCTTTCTTCTGTCGTTTTAAGTTCTTCGGCTGTATACTTTTTGCCCTGGACAATATAAAACTGGGTTCCGGACGAGCTCATTGCCGGATTGACATTATTGCCCTCTCTTGCTGCTGCAAGGGCCCCCTTCCTGTGATAGTATTCCCTGCGGAATTCAGCCGGGATTGTATAGGTGTCAAGAGTATCGAGCTGCTCCTTCGTGAGACCTGTTCTTGTTGAGGGTTCGCCGGCCTGAATCATGAAATCGCTGATTACACGGTGAAAGGAGATCCCGTCGTAAAAACCCATATTCACAAGCTTTATGAAATTGTCACGGTGAAGCGGAGTACCGTCATATAGTTTTACTTTAATATCTCCGGATGTTGTTTTGATAAGTACCATTGTGTTCTCACTTCCACCGCTGGTACTGCACGATGCAATTGTGAAAAGAAGGGCTGTGGCGATGAGGCATCTGAAAACTGTGTTCATGAAAACTGATTATTGGTTAATAACGTTCTGCTAATCTGAGGGCAAAGATATTTAACTTTGCGCGATCATGAAAGAAATGATTTTAAAATGAATCTTTTTCCGTTCTTGCCGTTGTAAAGGAAGAAGAATACGAGGGAAAAGACAGAAGCAATTGAAGTAAGGTGAGCGAAGTCAGGACATTAGCAAGGCAGACCGTAGTATACGGATTGGCAACCATTGTCCCGCGGTTTCTTAACTACGGGGTTGTGACCTTATTCTATACCAGGATTTTCTCTAAGACTGAATACGGAGTAATTACGGAACTGTATGCCTGGATGGTTTTCCTGCTTATTGTTCTGACGTATGGAATGGAGACAGGTTTTTTCAGGTTTTCACAGAACAGCAGGGATTATGAAAAGGTTTACAGCACCACACTGATCAGTCTTCTGGTCACATCTGCTGCGTTTCTTATACTCGTCAATATCTTTATCGGGCCGGTTTCCGCTGTCCTGAAATACAGCAACAATCCCGGCTACATAAGGATGTTCGCAGCCATAGTGGCAATCGATGCTTTCGCAGCAATTCCTTTTGCAAGGCTGAGAAGGGAGAACAGGGCTTTGCTTTTCAGTGCAATAAAGATTGCCAATGTATTGATAATCATTATCTCGGTAGTATTTTTCCTTCTTGTTGCTCCCGGTATTTATGAAAGAAGCCATGGATGGTTCAGGAAGATATATGATCCCGGTTACGGGGTGGGGTATGTGTTTCTGGCAAACCTTATAGGCAGCGCCGCCACACTGCTGATGCTTCTTCCGTTTGTTATCCTGAAAAAGCCAGTATTTGACCGGGAACTATGGAAGAGGATGATGGCCTACTCGGTGCCGCTGCTTATAACCGGACTGAGCGGTTCGGTGAATGACACTCTTGACAAAGTAATTCTGAGGCGGATGACAGGAGAAGAAAACGGACTTGCGATAGTCGGCGAATACGGGGCAGGATATAAGATAGCTGTACTGATGGCTCTCTTTATTCAGATGTTCAGGTTTGCAGCCGAACCGTTCTTCTTTGAGAGAGCGAAGCAGCCGGATTCCAAGAAGACCTATGCTATGGTGATGAAATATTTCATTATAGCCATGCTTTTAATCTACCTCGGGATAAACCTGTATATTTCGGGATTTCAATTGATTATCGGAAAGGATTTCAGAGGTGCGATCGGGGTGGTGCCCATAGTGGCAATGGCTTACCTGTTTTATGGAATTTACATAAATCACAGCATCTGGTACAAGCTGAACGACCTTACACGATTCGGGATTTATATTACCCTTATTGGTGCTGCCATTACGGTACTGATTAATGTTTTGCTTATCCCGGTGTACGGATATATGGCATCGGCATGGGCTCATGTGGCATCGTACGGATCAATGATAATAGTGTCCTTCATATTTGCCGAAAAGCGATTTAAGGTCGACTACAACATGAAGCAATACATCCCGTATTTTGCCATTGCAATAGGGATGGTTCTTTTCGGGAAATACTTCAGCTATCCGGGTATTGTTGCAGAACTTGCTGTAAATACGGCATTAATCCTTATTTTTATCGCTTTTGCACAATACAGGGACAGGATAATAAGCGTAATGATCAGGAAGAAGGAGAAATGAAAATAAGGATTATAAACAAGTCACGTCACAAGTTGCCTGAATATACAACGGAACGGTCCGCAGGAGTGGATCTCAGGGCGAATATAGATGAAGAGATAGTGCTTGAACCATTGGCCCGGGTTCTTGTAAATACAGGGCTTTTCCTTGAAATTCCGGCCGGGTACGAGGCACAGATCAGACCCAGAAGCGGCCTTGCATTAAAGCACGGAATTACGGTTCTTAATTCACCTGGCACGATTGATGCTGATTACAGGGGAGAGGTTTGCGTGATCCTGGTGAACCTGTCGGCTGAAAAATTCGTTATAAAGGATGGGGAAAGGATTTGTCAGATGATTGTGTCGAGGCATGAAAAAGCGGAATGGATTGAAACCAACGAGCTTGAAGACACGCAAAGGGGAGCAGGAGGTTTCGGACATACGGGAAAACATTGATAATGAGAGGAATAAAATCAATTATATTTATACTGGCCGCTGTTATGACCTTGATGTCATGCAGTAAGAAGCTTATACCTGGTCTGAAGGCAGGCAAGGAGTATGATCAGGCGGCATTTGATTATCTGTTTGTGGAGGCAGTAAGGCATAAACTGATGGGAAATGGCGGCGATGCCCTGAAATTCTTTGAGCAGAGCCTTGTGCTTAATCCCGAAAGCGATGCTGCATATTATCATATGGCACAGATAGTTCTTTCAACCGGCGACTTCAATACCGGGAAAAGGTATGCACTAAAGGCATGCGAACTGCAGCCCGGCAATCTGTGGTACAACATGATGATGGCCGGAATTTACCATCAGCAGAACAACATCGACAGTGCGATATTGTGTTACGAAAGAGCTGTTAAAGGAAGTCCTGAGAAGGTGGATCTTCAGGTTACACTCGCCAAGCTGTACTCTCAGAACAGGAATTTTGATAAAGCCAGGATACTTCTGACTACAATTGATGAACGATTCGGTGTAAATGAGAGTACGACCCTGAGCCTGATCGATAATCTCGTGGCAGAAGGAAATTATGCCGATGCACATGCGAAGATCGCGCAGCTTCTCGAAACCGATCCGGACAATATAGTTTTTAACGGGTATCGGGCAGGGATTTTCAGGCAGGAGGGCTTACCCGAAAAGGCAAGGGAAGTTTATAATAAACTCATCGAGCGGAATCCCGGCAATCCGGCAATTCAGCTTTCGCTGTGTGAATTCATGCTTGAGCAAAAGAACTTTGATGAGTTGTTCGATCTTATAAGCATTGTTCTTTTAAATGGCCAGATAAACAAGGAGGAAAAGGTATCTCTCATTGCGGAACTGATAGGAAATGAGGATATTCTGAAGGATCATGGGAAGAAGATGGAGATCTCGGTAATGATACTTGAATCATCATATCCCGATGATGATCTGGTGATTCTGCTCAGGCCCGAGTTCCTTCAAAAAGCTGGCAATAATGAGGGTGCTGCAGCAAGACTGGAAGAGATAATCAAGGCTAACCCCGACAACTACTACGCCTGGGAAAAACTTCTTCTGGTCTATTACGACCTGAAAGATTACAGGATGCTGCAGAAGAGAGGGGAGGAATGTGCAACAAGGTTCAACCGGTCCGTAATTGCCAAGATGCTGTTTGCCACTGGAGCACTTGAGAACGAGGACTTTGATGTCGCCCTCGAGGAGTTGAGGAAGGCAGATATTCTGGCAGGTGACAACCGGGAGCTCAAGCTTCAGATTCTTACAATGAGGGCGGACGTACATTACAGGAGCCGGAACTATGATGAGGCATTCAGTACATATGAGGAAGCCCTGAAAATGGACGACAGCGATCTGACCTTAATGAATAATTACGCATATTACCTTGCAGAACAGAATATGAATCTAAAGGAGGCCGAAGAAATGGCAAAGACCGTAATAAGCAAGGAGACAGGTAACAACACTTTCCTGGATACCTATGCCTGGGTTCTCTATAAAAGAGGAAAAGCCAGGGAGGCTTCCAGGATCATGGAGAAGATAATAAATTCCGGTGAGGCTGAAGATGCAGAATATTACGAACATTACGGCTATATACTCAAGAGTATGAAGAAATGCCGGGAAGCAGTTGTTAATTTTGAAAAAGCCGTTAGCCTCGATGAAACAAAATTAAATTTAAAGGAGGAAATAGAAAATTGCAAAAGATAATCCACATTATAATTGTGCTCGCTCTTGTGTTTTCCGCTTGTTCCACTTCAAGAAAAGCCGGACGGACAGATGTCGGTACAACTTTGAATGAAACTGCCGGAAACAGTCTGGAAATGGTCATTTCGAACAATCTTTCGAATAACGATTTTTATATCCGAAGGGCTGATATAAGGGTCAGGCAGGAGAATGTCACGGTAAACCTGAATGCTTCAATAAAGTTCAGAAGGCCCGATTCTCTTATGATTTCAGTAAGGTCAGGAATTGGTGTTGAGGCAGGGAAGGGCTTCCTTACGGGAGACACGGTTATTGTAAACGACAGGTTCAACCGTAAGCTGATGGTTGGTGATCCTGAAGAAATCAGGTCTAAATACGGGATCGATCCGGCTTTGATCTATGTCATTCTGGGCGATATGATAGTTGCGAAGGATGATTACAGAAGTTTGGTGAACTGTCAGAGGGGTGAATTCAGAAGGCAGTATAACGTTGAGGGCAGAACTGTTGAATATACTGTCGACTGCCAGAGGAAAAAGGTAAAGAGAGTATATCTTGAAGGGGATATCAGAACAGGAAATATTACTATTTTGTTATCGGGTGTAGTAAAGGATGGGAATATCACTTATCCTGAGAAAATAGCTATAAACGATGATCTCAAGGAGCTGGATATTGAAATTGAAATTAAAAAGATTGAGAGTCCCTGGTCAGGAAATATAGGTACAGTTGGAGGTCAGGGATACAGAGTTGTGAAAATCAGATGAAAAGGCTACTGACTGCGGTTTTTGTCCTGTCGGTATTGTTTTCTGACGCCGGCGCACAGACAAGGAAGGATCTTGAAGAGCAGCGCCAAAAGACTCTTCAGGAGATATCCTATGTCGATAATCTGCTTAAGGAAACTTCAAAGGAAAAAAAGGAGAGTCTCAACGAGCTCAATATGATCAGCAGGAAGCTGAATCTGAGGGAAACGGTTGTCAAGGGATTACAGCAAGAAATTTCGCTTCTGAACGACAGGATAGAACTCAACAATCTGGCCATTGGAATGATGGAAGGCGATCTGAAGATCCTGAAGAAGGAATATGAACAGGCGCTGCTTAGTTCATTCAGATCGTCAAAGGCAAATAATGAAATTGCATATATTCTCTCCGCAAAGGATTTCAACCAGGGCTACAAGAGATTGAAATATTTGCAGCAGGTTACCAAGTTCAGACGGCAGGAATCAGAAATTATAATGGAACTGAAAAGTGAGATTGAACTGTCGAGGAAGAAAATGGAGGAGGATCTGGCCAGGATTTCATTGTTGAAAACCAGGGAGGACCAGCAGAAATTTCTTTTGCAGGATGAAAAAAACAAGCAGCAAAGGATAGTTAAGACTCTTGGCAGCAAGGAGACGCAGTTGCAAAGGGAGCTTGATGAAAAGAGGAGGATTGCGAGAAGGATCGAGAGCGAGATTAACAAGCTGATTGAAGAGGAGAGGAAGAAAACTGTGACATCTGAGCTCAGCGCCGAGCAAAAAGTTCTCAGTGATAATTTTATGGAGAACAAGGGTAAATTACCATGGCCTGTTGAAAAGGGCATAATAACAGGGCATTTCGGCCTCCAGAAACACCCTGTGCTGAAATATGTGACCGAGGAGAATATAGATATTGAGATTACAAGTTCGGGAAGCACTCCGGTAAAGTCGGTCTTCACGGGTGAGGTAGCTCAGGTATTCACCATAAGGGGAGCCAATATGGCGGTCATAATAAGGCATGGAAAATACCGGACGGTCTATCAGAATATTATTGAAGTAAGGGTTAAGAAGGGAGACAGGGTTCAGACAGGTCAGGTAATTGGACGTGTTTTCAATGACAAGGATGACGGAGACAAGGCCGTGCTGAAATTTATGATCTTTGACGAGACTGATAAATTGAATCCTGAATTGTGGATTTCAAAAAATAATTAGAAATTGCATTATTTTTGCGGGGCAAACAGAAATTAAGCTTTTATGGCTAAAATGTACAAAAGATTGAAAGTTGAATCAAAGACGGCCAGTCTGAGAATAATTGAAAATGCAATTGACGAAATGACGGGAGCAATAGGTATCAACCAGGATAACTACGGCAAGATACTGGTGGCTACCCTTGAAGCAGTAAATAACGCCATAAAGCACGGAAACAAGGAGATACCGGAGAAGCTGGTTGATGTGGTAATTGAGTTCATCGACAATGAATTGAGGATTTCAGTCACCGATCAGGGAGACGGGTTTGATCCCGCACGTATACCCGATCCCACGCTTCCTGCCAATATTGAAGAGCTAAGCGGAAGAGGAGTGTTTCTTATGACAAAGCTTTCCGATGCAATTACGTTCAATGAGAAGGGAAATAGTGTAACCATGAGCTTTAAGGAGGTAACTGATTGAGCATAAGGATTTATTATGATCAGATAAGTTTCAGGATCCGCAAAGCAAAGGAAATCAGACAATTTCTGGATAAGGTCATCAGGGATGAGAATAAGATTCCGGGTGACCTTGTCTTTATTATAGCGGATGATGAAACCGTGCAGAAGATTAACAGGGAGTTTCTGAAGCATGACTACTATACGGATGTTATAGCGTTTGATAAGTCGGAAGACGGAATTGTAAGCGGTGAGGTTTTCATAAGCATCGATACAGTCAGAGTTAACGCCAGGGAGTATAAATGCAGGCTTCAGGAGGAACTTGTGAGGGTTATGATACACGGATTGCTTCATCTATGCGGGTACAGGGATGGAAGCGTTGAGGAGAGGAAGAAGATGTTTGAGATACAGGAAGAAAAGGTGGCGCAAGTAAGATATTCTTTGCTATGAATTTCAGATACGAAGTGATAGTGGTCGGAGGCGGACATGCAGGCTGTGAAGCTGCGCATGCAGCTGCAAGGATGGGAGCAAGGACATTGCTTATAACCATGGATATGACCAAGTTAGCGCAAATGTCATGTAATCCGGCCATGGGAGGTATCGCAAAGGGACAGATAATCAGGGAGATAGACGCATTAGGCGGAATGAGCGGAATAGTCACCGATGCCAGCATGGTGCAGTTCAGGATGCTTAACCGCTCAAAGGGACCGGCAATGTGGAGTCCCCGTGCACAGTGTGACAGGCAGGGATTCAGCATAGAATGGAGAAAGGTGCTTGAAAGGACGGGCAATCTGTTCATATGGCAGGAGGAGGCGCAAGGGATTCTTATGGAAGGCAGCCGGGTGACCGGTGTTGAAACAGCCTTCGGAACCCGGTTCCTTGCAGACGCGGTTATCCTTACAAACGGCACTTTTCTCAACGGGCTCATGCATGTCGGATTCCGGAATGTGAAGGGCGGTCGGTCTGGGGATGACTCGTCTACGGGTCTTAGCGAACAGCTGGCCGGTCTTGGTTTTAAAGTGGAAAGGTTAAAGACGGGAACCAGTGCCAGGCTCGACGGCAGGACAATTGACTTTACTGCTATGACTGAGCAGAAGGGTGATGAGGAAGGAAGGACCTTTTCTTATATGGGAAGCGGTGGTGTGAAGGGCGAACAGCTCAGCTGCTATATGACACATACAAATGCCGATGTTCACGAGGAGCTTAGAAAAGGATTGGAGTTCAGCCCGCTTTATACAGGAAGGATAAAGGGTGTTGGTCCGAGATATTGTCCCAGCATAGAGACAAAGATTGTAACATTCAGTGAGAAGGATACTCACCAGCTTTTTGTTGAGCCGGAAGGCAGGGATACAACAGAGTATTACCTGAACGGATATGCAAGCAGTTTACCTTTGGAAGCCCAGATAAATGCTCTGAGAAAAGTGAAGGGTATGGAAAGAGTTGAGATCTTCAGACCCGGATATGCCATTGAGTATGATTTTTTCCAGCCAACACAGCTGAGGCATACACTAGAGACAAAGAAGGTGGAGGGTTTGTATTTTGCCGGACAGATTAACGGAACAACGGGATATGAGGAAGCCGCCGCCCAGGGAATTATGGCAGGAATAAATGCAATCCGGAAAATAAGAGGGAAGGAAGAAGTTGTTCTAGGACGTGACGAGTCTTATATAGGAGTTTTGATAGACGATCTCGTCACGAAGGGAATTGATGAACCGTACAGAATGTTTACGGCCAGGGCGGAATACAGAATTTTACTCCGGCAGGACAATGCAGATGAACGGTTGACATTAAAGGGATTTGAAATAGGGCTTGCTGAAAAGGCAAGGGTTGACAGGCTGGAGCAGAAGACAAGGATGGTGGAGGGACTGATAAAATTCCTTGAGGACAGCAGGCTTGAGCCGGATAGGATTTCAGCCTTTCTTACGAATGCAGGAACGGCCGCGATTAAGCAGAAAACTAAAGCGATCAGCATAGCCGCCAGACCACAGGTAACAGTTAAGGCTCTTCTTAACGAGATTTCTCCGGATTATCTGATGAAGCTTGCAGAAAGCGGAATGGATGACGAAGTTCTGGAGTCAGCGGAGATCAGGATAAAGTATGAGGGCTACATTCAGCGTGAGAAGATTATTGCCGAGAAGATCAAAAGACTCGACAGAGTAAAGATTCCGCATGACATTGATTATTCGGAGTTATTGTCAATTTCTACTGAAGCAAGACAGAAGCTTGCGAGGATAAACCCTGAAACAATCGGCCAGGCCGGACGCATCAGCGGAGTTTCTCCGTCGGATGTCAATATTCTATTGATGTATCTGGGACGATAAGGTTCCACGTGGAACAATTCAATTTTCAAACTGGTACTTTTTTGCACTTGAGTATTTGTTTTCTAAACAAAGAGACAAAGCCTAAGCTCGCGGACTAACTCCATGTTGTTGCATAGAGCGCGATTCAGAAGATTGTTGCCACCTGGACAAAATCGTTTTAAGATACTGGTTCTTTAATAAGGCAAGAACGGTGGAGGGCTATTCGAAAATATACTACAGCTTTTGGAGCTGAAAGTGAGAGGAGAGCGCGGGGTGGGTTTCTTGTATTCCCCTGGCTGAAGTGAAAGGTTCTGAGGTTGGATGATTTCTGATTTCACGGGGGCGGAAACCAAAGGACTCGAGTATAGCTGGTTTTCCTTAGCCCGTTGGCTGAAGCCAACGGTAAAAGCAAGAGTTTTATGGGAGGAACTGCAGCAAAGTAAAATTTGTTGAACTTGAAGTATTTGAATGTGGTTTCAGTTTCCGGAAGAATCCTTTAATATTGTTGGCTGAAGCCAACTTAAACAATAGGAGTTAAAGGGAAAGCTGTCTTGGATCGCAGTCTGTAAAAGGGAAATAAATGTATTTTATTTGATCTGACGTAAGGGAGTTACTTCCCTCCTCAGAGTCTGGGACTTTAGTCCCTATTTTAGAGTTTCCTGGGGCTCAATTCCCGGGAGACCGGGAATACTGTTCCAACACTTGGCTTCTACCAGCGATATATGCAGAATCTGTTCAGGAGCAATGCATCTCAGCGAACAATCATTGGGAATGCGTCCCTTTCAGTCTGCTTCAGCTGACGGATTGGAGGTTCTCTCCTCTGCGGAAGGGACTTTAGTCCCTATCTTAGAGTTTCCTGGGGCTCAATTCCCGGGAGACCGGTAATACAGTTCTAACAGATGGCATCAGCCCGCCATTTGTGCAGAATCTGTTCAGGAGCAATGCATCTCAGCGAACAATCATTTGGAATGCACCCCTTTACCGTCTGCTTCAGCTGACGGAAGGAAGAAGCCTTTAGCCAGAAATGCTGCCATTTTTTACATTAGATTGTATATAAATCCCTTTCAGTCTGCTTCAGCTGACGGATAGGAGGTTCTCTCCTCTGCGGCAGGGACTTTAGTCCCTATCTTAGAGTTTCCTGGGGCTCAATTCCCGGGAGACCGGTAATACAGTTCTAACAGATGGCATCAGCCCGCCATTTGTGCAGAATCTGTTCAGGAGCAATGCATCTCAGCGAACAATCATTGGGAATGCGTCCCTTTACCGTCTGCTTCAGCTGACGGATTGGAGGTTCTCTCCTCTGCGGAAGGGACTTTAGTCCCTATTTTAGAGTTTCCTGGGGCTCAATTCCCGGGAGGCCGGGAATACTGTTCCAACACTTGGCTTCTACCAGCGATATATGCAGAATCTGTTCAGGAGCAATGCATCTCAGCGAACAATCATTGGGAATGCGTCCCTTTACCGTCTGCTTCAGCTGACGGATGACGTGCACCCCTTTACCGTCTGCTTCAGCTGACGGATTGAAGAAGCCTTTAGCCAGCCAGGCTGCCATTTTATAAATTAAATTGTATATAACCCTTGCTGTCTGCTTTAGCTGACGGATAGTGGTATTGTCAAAAAAATACCCTAATAAGTTGAAAATCTCCTGTAATGGCACTTGAATTTTATACCATTGATGGTTTTCTTTATAATTAAATAGAATTGGGGTCAAATCTGCCGGATAATGGTCCATCGGAGTCAGAACCGGAAGGATATCAGGGCCAGATAATATTGACAATCAACAGATAAGGCTTTTTGCATGCTAACTCCGTTATTTTAAAAAAACATTGCCATGGAGATAATTGGAAATCTGGTTGACATCCACAGAAGAGAGATATATCCTGCCAGGATAGTTGTAAATGACGGAAAAATTGAGCAAATCATCAGATCCGGGCATGATGAGCAGGGATTTATTCTTCCCGGATTGATTGATTCTCATATACATATAGAGAGTTCAATGCTGAATCCGGGATCCTTTGCCATGGCAGCTGTTTCACGTGGAACAACTGCAGTGGTGTCGGATCCCCACGAAATAGCCAACGTCCTGGGTGTTCGTGGTATTGAATACATGATAGAGGATGCAGCAAAGGTTCCCCTCAGGTTCTGGTTTGGAGCTCCTTCCTGCGTGCCGGCAACAAGTTTTGAATCATCCGGAGCTGTAATCGATTCTGAAGGGGTTCATGATCTGCTTGCCCGGCCCGAAGTAAAGTATCTCTCAGAAATGATGAATTTTCCAGGGGTTGTTTACGGCGATAAGGAAGTGTTGAGAAAAATCGAATATGCCCGTGAAGCAGGAAAGCCGGTTGACGGACATGCACCCGGACTATCCGGAGACGCGTTGAAAAAATATGTTTCTGCCGGCATTTCAACCGATCATGAATGCACCACAATCGAGGAAGCACGCGAAAAGATAAGCCTGGGTATGAAAATCCTGATCAGGGAAGGCAGCGCGGCGCGAAACCTCAATGCTCTTAAGGAATTATTCAGAACTGATCCGGGCGAAATAATGCTCTGCAGCGATGACCTCCATCCTGAAATGCTTTTAAAGGGGCATATCGACAGACTTGTAGGAAAGCTCATCTCAGAAGGCTATGATATTTTTGATGTAATCCGTAGTTGCACAATCAATCCAGCAATTCATTACGGTCTTGATGCCGGTCTGCTTAGACCAGGAGACCCGGCCGATTTAATTATTGTCGATGATCTTCGCTCAATGAAGGTAAGGCAGACATGGATCGATGGCACTAAAGTATATGACAACGGCAGGGTGCTGTTTAGTTACCGAAGTTCCGGGGCTGTCAATAAATTTAAAAGTTCAAAAATAAAAAATGAAGATATCCGGATTCGGTCTGCAGCATCAAAACTAAGGGTTATTCAGGCATTTGATGGTGACCTGATGACCCGTGAAATAATATTTCCTGTAAGAAAAGGAGGGGATTTAAATCCGGATTTGGAATCCGATATCCTGAAAATTGTTGTTAAGGATCGTTACCGTGATCTCAAGCCGGCCACGGCATTCGTAAAGGGATTCGGTCTGAAGAGCGGGGCCTTTGCCAGCTCAGTGGCGCACGACAGCCATAATATTATATGCATAGGAACCAATGACGACGATATTGTCTCGGCCATTAACGCTGTGGTTGAGGTGAAGGGAGGACTGTCAGTCTCAAAAAATAAAAAAATTGAAGTTCTGCCTTTGCCGGTAGGGGGTATTATGTCTGATCAACCGGCTGAAAAAGTTGCGAAGGAATATGAAAAATTATCGCAACTTGTAAGATCATGGGACTGTACAATGTCGGCACCGTTCATGACACTTTCATTCATGGCTCTCCTGGTCATTCCGGAGCTTAAACTTGGTGACAGTGGTTTGTTTGACGTCAGGATTTTCAGGAATACGGAATTGTTTCTGGATTGACGAAAATGCAGCATTCGCGGCCTTTATCCCCGCAACTGACCACCACCGTGGTCTTCTGCCCGTTGAAAGCCAGGGCCGTTTTCCTGGTCGAAAGCCACGGCCGTGGCTTTCTTCAAATTATTATCTTTGTTGCCTGAAATTCATTCTCAATGTCAGCCAGAGAGGATATTAAATTTTCTTTATCAGGTCTTCCCGACAACCCGGGAATCTATCAGTTTTATGACTCTTCCGGGAAGATTATTTATATCGGAAAGGCTAAGAACCTTAAGAAGCGGGTGTCCTCATATTTTAAAGGAAACCAGTCGGGCAAGACTACCGTAATGATTAATAAGGCTGTGGCAATCAGGCACTTTGTGGTTGATACCGAATCCGATGCATTACTGCTTGAAAACAACCTGATAAAGAAATACCAGCCACGCTATAATATCCTTCTCAAGGACGATAAGACATTCCCGTGGATATGCATTAAAAACGAACCATTTCCGCGTGTTTTCAGTACCAGGAATGTAATCCGGGATGGATCCCATTATTTCGGTCCCTACACTTCGGGACTTATGGTAAAAACACTTCTTACCCTGATAAGGCAGCTTTACAAGCTGAGAACGTGCAATTACAACCTTACAGAACAGAATATTGCGGCAGGCAAATTCAAGGCCTGTCTTGAGTACCATATCGGTAACTGCAAGGCGCCATGCATTGCATTGCAGACTGAGCAGGAATACAACGACACAATTGTTGAGATCAGGGATATACTTAAGGGCAACCTGTTGAGCGTAATGGGGCAGCTTAAGGAGAAGATGAACCGTTTTGCAAGGGAATTGAAGTTCGAGGAGGCACAGATGATAAAGGAAAAGATCGACATCCTCATGAAGTTCCGCAGCCGTTCGGCAGTTGTCAGCAACACTATAAAGAACATCGATGTTTTTGCATGCACCCAGGACGCTGACCGGTTCTACGTGAATTACCTGAAGGTGGTAGAAGGCGCAGTGGTACAGGCATTTACGCTTGAGATGAGGACCCGTCTTGATGAAGACAAGGAATCACTTCTCGGATTGGCGGTTGCCGAAATCCGGCAACGTTATTCAAGTGATTCGCCGGAGGTAATAGTTCCGTTCAGACCTGATATTCAGTTAGATAAGGTAAAATACACAATTCCCAGAATGGGGGATAAGCAAAAATTGCTTGAGCTCGCTGAAAGGAATGCAATCTACTACAAGCTGGAACAGAAGAGAAAGCAAAGCGAGCACAAACAGGTCACCCGGACAGGCCGCAATCTCGAAAAAGTAAAAAACGATCTACACATGCCTGCTCTTCCGGCTCATATTGAGTGTTTTGACAATTCGAACATCATGGGGACAAATCCGGTTGCCGCATGTGTCGTTTTCAGGAACGGCCTTCCAAGCAAGAAGGATTACAGGCATTTCAACATAAAAACGGTTACCGGTCCTGACGATTTTTCATCGATGGAGGAGGTTATCTTCAGGAGGTACAAAAGAATGCTTGATGAAGATTCATCCTTGCCTCAGCTTGTTGTTATCGACGGCGGCAAGGGTCAGCTTTCCTCGGCGATGAAAAGCATTGAAAAGCTTGGCCTGAGGGAAAGGATAACAGTTATCGGAATAGCAAAGAAACTTGAGGAGATTTATTTTCCCGGCGACTCGGTACCGATTTATCTCGACAAGAATTCCTACACGCTGAAACTTATCCAGAACATGAGGAATGAAGCCCACCGGTTCGGGATAAATTTCCATCGCGATAAAAGGTCAGCGGAAATGACCAGGTCGGTTCTCGACGAGATAAAGGGTATCGGTGCGAAAACGAAAGAGGTTCTGCTGAAAAACTTCGGGTCGGTAGAAAAAATCCGTGAAGCTTCTCCTGAAGAGCTTGAAAAACATGTCGGCCGGAAAAAGGCCATGATAGTATCCGAATTTTTCAAAAATCAGAGCTGATTTGTTATAGGCTGTAATACTTTAGACAAGCCTTGTATATCACATTATTACAATCAATTAATTAACAATTATTATTGTCTTAACCCTCTCAGGATCGGGAATTTTAAGCTGAGCCGGGGAGTGGGTGGTAATATTTTATTGTGGGATGGTCTTGGGAGGAGAGAAAAGACAAAAGGGGGAGTTGGTTTTCAAAAGCCGTCAATTGAAACCGACGGCAAGTGAATAATTCTGGAGGGGGAAAGATTCCATGAAGGATATCTGGAAATCTAAAGACATGAATTTACCAATCAGGAAAAGAATCTTATTATTTTAACTTTTCGGAATTGCCGGTTGAAACCGGCAGAACGGGAAGGAGCCACAGGGCAGCACCCTGTTTGGTGATGAGACTCCCGATAGCCAAACTGATGGAAGTCCTGCCCTCAGGGCTGGATATATATTACTGCCAATCTATATCCTAAAATCCTTAAAATCAACAGAATAATTATCGCAAAACGATATCCTGGTTATTGTAAAACAACAAATATTTTACCCGAAACAATATATTTTTTCAACACCGGTCACAATCAGGATATGTCCCGCAGCTTACCGGGACACGCCTTTATGCCTTTGCGCCTTTACATCTTTACACCTTTACTTTGTCACTGCACCTTAATACCCAACCTGGCTCCCAGCTGTTCAGCGATCCTGGGCGATCCGTTTGTAACCATACCTTTCATACCAGTTGATTCGGCAGCCAGAACGTTTTCTTCGATGTCGTCTATGTAAAGCGATTCTTCAGGATTGAGACCGTAGTGCCTGATCAGATATTCGTAAATCCTGATATCAGGTTTTGACAGTTTTACTTCAGCAGAAATAATTCCTCCGTCGAAGTGCGTGAAGAAAAAGTAATCGTTTTTCACCTCTTCAAAGACATCCAGGGGGAAGTTCGACAGATAATAGAGCCTGTAACCCTGTTTACGAAGCGCAGGAAGCAGTCTGGCGTTGTCATCGAGGGGAAACATTATATCGCGCCTGAAGTTGAAGACATGGGCTATTTCCTCCTTATTAAGGGATGATTTAGGAGCTATCGATTCGATTGCTTCCGGAACTGTGATGTCACCATTATCAAGCATCTTCCATTCAGGACTCTGAAAAATATCTGCAAGAATTGTATTTCTGATGTTCCCCGGGTAATTTTTCTTTACCAGGTATTCTGACGGAACAAAGCTTATAAGTACGTTACCAAGATCAAAGATTATATTTCTGATCATATCAGTGATTTTTCATACTGATGGGCTGGCCGGTAGCCTCAAGCACGTTCCACCAGAGTTCTCCTTCGACATCTATTTTCTTCCTTTTGGCAACTGCCATAGGTATGGGAACCAGCGTGAATTCATAGTTCCAGTAACCGACTACAAAATCGGTTTTGCCTGCAAGCGCTGCATGAACGGCATTCTGTGCAAGAAGGTTGCAGAATTTGCTGTCGTTGGCGTTTGCCGGGGCGCTTCTGATTATATAGCTGGGGTCGATATATTTAATAGAGTGGGGGAACTCGATAGCCTTGAATTCCTCGCCGATTTTTTCCTTAAGGTAAATACCGATGTCCTTGTGCTTAACATTACCGGAAGCATCACGTTCGGCATTTTCAGAGTCGAAGAAATCCTGCCCTGCTCCTTCCGCCACTACGATTACGGCATGATGCCTTTCCTCGAGCCGTTTACGGAGTATTTTAAGAAATCCTCTCGGACCGTAAAGATCGAACGGAACCTCTGGTATCAGGACGAAGTTCACCTCCTGTATTGCAAGCGCGGCGCTGGCTGCAATAAACCCGGAATCGCGTCCCATTAGTTTCACGAGGGCTATTCCGTTGTAGGCACCGTGAGCTTCATTATGAGCATTCATTATGATATCATTGGCAATCGAGAAAGCAGTTTCGAATCCGAAAGACTTCTGCATCAGGTCGATATCATTATCGATGGTTTTTGGAATTCCAGCCACGGCAATCCTCAGTTTCCGTTTTTCAATTTCCTTGTAAATGGCATGAGCTCCCCTGAGGGTTCCGTCGCCGCCTATGCAGAAGAGCACGTTAAGATTGAGAATTTCAAGAGTGTCTACCATTTGTTCCACATCCTGGTTGCCCCTTGAAGTACCGAGGAAAGTACCCCCCGACTGATAGATATCACTGACCATCGGAGCCGTCAGTTCTATGACCGCGTGGTTGTATTTCGGGATAAGTCCTTCGTAGCCGTACTGAATTCCCAGAATGCGTGTGATTCCATATCTGTACACCAGCTGGTTGACAAGAGCCCGGATAACATTGTTCAGACCGGGGCAAATGCCGCCGCATGTCACTATGGCAACCTTGGTTTTGGCAGGTTCGAAATAAATGGTTTCCTTCGGTCCGGCCTTCTCAAACGAAGCCGGAATATCGTTGGTTTCCCTGTAGTGGTGATAGCTCTCAAGTGTACCTTCATAGAGTATCCTCTCGTCGTCCTTAACGAATTTATAAACAGGGCTGTCCTCATGCTGTGAGGTCTTCAGAGGTGAAACAACACTGCCCTTGCCTAAAGCGGTTACTATTAAATCCTCGTATTTCATCATAATATAATTTTGAATTTAATGGTATGATGGAACCCACATGTTTGAAAATAATATACATATGTGTTTATGCATTTGATTCATGTGGGTTTCATATGGTATATTGTTAGAAATATTGCCGGTGCAGGAAAAAGGAATCCTGCGGCTCAAATTTAGTTAAAAAAATTGTTGGCATGCAATAACTTGCAACACAAATATCAGCCCGGCTCACAATGAACCGGACCGGACGAGGATTATTGCATTTAACGGGAAAGGCCAGAAACGAAAAAATATCAGTTTGACTGGATGATCTGTTTGATTCTCCCCACCAGACCGTTTTCGAGTTTAACCTTAATACCGTGAGGATGATTGGGAGCTGAGGTAAGTATTTCTTTTACCCGGCCTCCTGTAAGCCTGCCGGTGCGCTTGTCTTCCGTAAGTTCTACCAATACATCAATTCCCGGTCGTATGTCTGCCCTGCGTGTTCCTTCCATTTCTGCCTCCATTTGAAACGTATGTGTTAAAACTTTTCCTGATGTAACATTCCAGATCAGGGTGCAATTTTATACATTTTTATTTTTAGAAAACAGAAAAAACGTTAAAGTTTTGAATTAAATCCCGATGCAGGTTGCCAGCTTTGCCCTCTGAAGCTTAAGCGAAAGAGGGTTGCGGGTTGCGGGTTGCTGGGGTTTTTTTAACCACGGATTCACACGGAGTTATACACGGAGTCACACGGTTTTTTCTTTGGTTCTGCCAGCCGTTATCAGTGAAAACGACTTGCACGACCTTTAGGCCTCACGCCTCAAACCTCACGCCTCACACCTTTCAATAAGCTCCCTTTACCCGTGTCCTTATTGTATAGAGCCCTTTACTTGCTGTAATGAAGAGGGCTTTTCTGTTTTTTCCTCCGAAACAGATGTTGGCTGTCCAGTTTTCAGGTACCGGAATATTGCCAAGTTTTTCCCCTGTCTTGTCAAATACAGTAACCCCTTTTCCGGTAAGGTAGATATTCCCTTTTGAGTCGATTGTCATTCCGTCGGATCCCAGTTCACAGAACAGTTTCTTATCAGATAATGAACCGTCAGCATTTATAGTGTACGACCACGTCTTGTTCCCGCGGATGTCTGCCACATACAGTGTTTTTCCGTCGGGGGTACCCACAATTCCGTTTGGCTGAAGGAGCTCTTCCTCAACACGTTTGAGGGTAAGCCGGTCGGCGCTCAGGAAATAGACGCACTGCTTTTCCTGGGGCATTTCAGAATGGTTCCACCACGATCTTTTGTAGAATGGATCAGTGAAGAAAATGTTTCCTTCCGGCGAAATCCAAATATCATTCGGACCGTTCATCAGGCGGCCTTCATACTTTACAGGAATTACTTCTGGTTCGTTACCGGGAACAATTTTCCATATTTCATTCTTCTCATCGGCACACGACCACAGGTTGTCGTGCCTGTCGAAGAACATCCCGTTCGACCGACCCGATGGCTGCATGAAAGTTGACAGTTCGCCCGCGGTACTCCATTTCATAATCCTGTCGTTCGGCTGGTCGGTGAAATATACATTTCCGGCTTTATCAGCTGCAGGACCCTCTGTGAATGAAAACTCACCGGCCAGCTTTACAAGCTCAGCTCCCGGTTTGAGGATTTCCGACAGGTTATCTTCCTGTGCTTCAGTTGATTTATGGGGAAATAATATCAAAAGCAAAATAAATAAACGGATTTTCATAACGTTGACATTAGTGGTGTCATGCCAAAGGCACTCTCCTGATTCTTTCGATATAGTTATCTATATGATCCGGTTTTTCAAACCCGATAATAATCATATCAACAGTGCCGAGGCCAAGCACGAATTTCAGCGACTGATCTATTTTTTCGGGATCATCCCTGAGCTTTCCGCCGCCTATGAGTTTCATGGCGATAACACCTTTTCCCGCCTTATGGAATTTTTCGATTACCGGTACGATAAGTGAAGGATCCTTTTTATCCATGCTTTCACCAAACGGATTTATCCTTACATGAACAACATCAACCCATGGAGATGCTGCGGCCGCTTCAAGAGCTTCGAATGAATGAATTGAAACACCGTGGGCCCTGATGATCTTCTTTGCTTTAAGCTCCTCAAGCTCATCCATGTGGCGACGGTATTTTTCGGTCCAGTCGCCCTCGGTCATGCAGTGAAGCTGAACAATATCAAGGTAATCGGTATTCAGTTCCTTGCGAAACCTGTCAATAACAGTCAATGGATAACCCTTTTCAGTGTCGGGAATACCTCCGGAGGTGATCCACATTTTTGTTGCAAGAACATAGTCCTCACGGTCAACTCCCTTAAGTGCTGCAGTGGTAAAGGGGTGGGTTCCATAGCTGTCGGCGCAGTCGAAATATCTGATCCCTTTTTCATAGGCGGTTTTGATCAGAGATTCTGCAACCCCGGCCCTTGTTATGCTGGATGTGCGGTTATACCCGCTGTAACCCGTTCCCATACCGAGAAGGGTGGTTTTTATTCCGGTTTTTCCCAGAGTGATGGTTTTGAAAGGATCCACAACCCTGGCTTTGCTGTCGGGAGGGATTGCAGCGACTGCATTTCCGAGAAGCACTGATCCTGTTCCGGCTGCCACGGTAGCCATGAATTGCCGGCGGGTAAGTTTCGTTTTGCCCATTTGTTTCTTATTGTATCTGGTTTACAGTAACTGGAACAAATTAAGCAAATATTATGTTCATATCATACGCAATTCATCCCTTATTGCAAAATACCCAGGCTGACATGCGAAGGGTGAGCCACATCGTGGTAGATCCTCTGGGTTGCCTTAATGAAATCGTCATCAGAGCATTTATAGATATTCACGAATTTCTGGGGATTTCTGTCGACAAGAGGGAACCATGAACTCTGAACCTGTATCATAATCCGGTGTCCCTTTTTGAAAGTATGGGCCACATCAGGCAACTCAAATTTCACTTCGGTAACCTTACCCGGTACAAAAGGTTCTGGTTTTTCAAAGCTGTTGCGGTATTTGCCCCTCATAACTTCACCCCTGACAAGCATCTGGTATCCGCCGAGAGGGTAGTCGGTACCCGGATCTTCAGGTTTGAAATCGGGAGGGAATACGTCCACCAGTTTAACTATATAATCTGCATCGGTACCGGTAGTCGAAACGAACAGTCCGGCGTTAACCGGGCCGGCCACCGTAATATCCTCCTCCAGTACGGCGGTCTGGTAAACCATTACATCCGGCCTTCTTGAGGCAAAACGCTGGTCGTCAGTCATATATTCAGGAGCCCTTGCGGCATGGACATCTTCCCTGTAGGGAACCGGGTTCATTGGGTCGGAGATATATTCGTCGAATGAATTCTTAACTGAAGGAGGCTGAAATGATGCAATTTCGCCGGGGTGAAAGTACAGGTTTTTCACTTTGGCATTTGCCGGCGGCCATTTGTCAAAATCTCTCCATTCGTTCGATCCAGTAACGAACATGCTTGCCTCGGCTATTCCCGGGTCTTCTGTTCCTTTAAGATGATGGTCGAAGAACTTCTTTTCAAGTTCCATGAATCCAAGGTTGGCATCCATCCCCCAGTAAGTGTTACCCAGGTTCATGGCCTCTCCGGCAGCCCACTGGCTGTGTTCCCAGGGACCCATCACGATGTGATTTGTCACCGATTGGGGATTTTGTGTCTCGATTGCCTTGTATGTATGGAGTGCCCCGTAGAGATCTTCTGCATCGAACCATCCGCCTACAGTCATTACCGCGGGTTTAACATTACGAAGATGGGGCCTGGGATCCCTCGATTTCCAGAAGTCGTCATAATCGGGATGCTCAAAGACGTCGTTCCAGAATTTTATGCTGTCGCCGAAGTATTTTGGGGCGATATTCTTTATCGCGCCCAGCGAAAGGAAGAACTCATAGTTATCGGGAGTCGGCCAGCGAAATGATGGTTTACCGCTCCTCGACAGTTCTCTCCGGGGCTGTCCGAAGCTGTAATAGAAGGGGAAGCAGTCGAGCAGGAAAAATGCACCGTTATGGTGGAAATCATCGCCGATGAACCAGTCTGTAACCGGTGCCTGGGGAGATACCGCCTTGACAGCCGGATGTGCATTTATTATCCCCATCGTTGAATAGAACCCCGGGTATGAAATCCCGAATATTCCGATGTTTCCATTGTTGTTTTTAACATTCTTCACCAGCCAGTCGACTGTGTCCCATGTGTCGGTTGTTTCATCGATGTCGGTTTGTGATTTCTTAACCGGGATCACCGGCCTGATATCTTCGAACACACCTTCGCTCATGAATTTACCCCTGACATCCTGAAAGACCATAATATAGTCATCGTCGGTAAATCTTGTATACACCTGCATGAAAACGTTGAAGCCTGATGGTCCTCCACCCTCAATATTGTATGGTGTTCTGTTGAGAAGAACAGGCCTGGGTGATGTGGCATTTTTGGGAGTGTAGATGGATGTGAACAGTTTAACCCCGTCGCGCATGGTTATATAGACTTCCTGTTTGTCATACTTTTGTTTCAGCACTGAAGGACTCCCGGCCGGCGGCTCAATCGGCTGCCTTCCGAATTTAATTTCTATTTTGAGTTGCCCCTGTTCGAGGGAACCTGTTATTTCGGTATAATCAGGATTTACTTTTCCGGCATATTTAAGTCCGGCCTGCTCATGGCTGAAGCTGAAATCAGGAAAGGTGAAATTTGTTGTTGTTGAGGGTATTCCAAAGGCGCCTTGATCAGGGCTGTCCCATGTGGAAGTATATCCGTCGCCGGCGGATTTCACATGAATCGAAAGCCGGAGCTGCATTCCCCGGATATCAGCAACTCCGTGCCAGTCGCCTTCTATTGACTGGCTGAAGGATATCACGGGGACAAATGACAGAATCATAACGGCCGACAGGATCGCCGGAATCATTTTTTTAAGTTTCATTTTAATGGATGTAAACGGTTATAGTTATATAATTAGTCAGTTTTTGTCCTTTGACGACTGTCATAAGTATCAGTTACAGGTCTTCCTGCATTTTTTCGATCAGAGGTTCCGGTGAAACTGGTTTTCCGTTCCTTGTTGAAACGCCCGTCACTACTGCTTTTACAATCAGTTTATTGTCGGGAATCCTGTAGATGTCCTGGTGAAAGGCCATCCTCACATTTCCATCCCTTTTGATGAATGTTTTGACAAAGAATCTGTCGCGGCTTCTGAGAGGATATTTGTAATCTATTTCAACCCTGGTAACGGTCAGGTCAATTCCTTCGTTGTGGAGGTCAATAAAGCTGATTCCCCTTGAGATAAGAAATTCGTGCCTGGCATGCTCGAGATAATGCTGGTAATTTGCATTGTTAACAACACCTTGCAGGTCACACTCATAGTCCCTGACAATGAATTCAAGATCGTGGATATTCCGGGGTTCTTCCATAATTTGTTATTCTATTAACAATCACTGTCCTATCTGGGGTATCTCCTGAAAAACTTTTTGAGGGCGACATGGAATTTATGTACCCCGTCGGGCTTGTAGAACATCAGGATGCATTCCTTTGTGATCAGGTTTATTCCCGACCCTTCAAGCTCACCGATCTCCTTTCCCGTCTCGGCATTTTTCTGAATCCATATGTGTTTTATTCCTTTTTCCCTTGCTTCCCTGATCACGCCGGGAGTCTTGTCCTTGCCGGTCATCACAATAAGCCCCTTCACGTTGTCAGGCAGGCTTTTAATATCCGGATATACCTTTGATCCGTGTATTTCAGTTGCATAGGGGTTCACCGGAATGATTTTCATTCCTTTTTCTTTCAGTTCCCTGAATGCGGCGAATCCGAATTTTTTCGGATCACGCGATACTCCGGCCATTGCAATTGGCTCAGAAGCAATGAAATCCTGAATCTGTTGTAATTTGCCCATTTGATGGTAGGTTAAAAAGTTAAGGAACATTGACTGTTTTGAACAGAATGACAACACAGAATACGTATAAAGACTTAAAATTACTATAAAAAAGAATAACGGAGAATAATATTTATTTACTTGGCGGATACTTAACCTGGCAACTCTAACCTAGCACTACTCTCATGAAGAATCCTGGTAACGAAAAGGGATATCTTTTTTCGAAAAGATATTCGAATTACGTATTTGCCCTGCTCTTCCTGCTTTACATGTTTGATTACATCGACAGGACGGTTGTAACATCAATGTTTACCTCTATCGAAGCCGACCTGGGAATCTCACATACCCAGAGCGGGATGCTTGTTTCGGCAGTATACTGGGCAATAGTGTTGCTGACCTTTCCGGTCTCCCTTCTTGTTGATCGCTGGAGCAGGACAAAGACCATAGGCCTGATGGCCATTTTATGGAGTCTGGCCACTGTCCTTTGCGCGCTTACAGGAAATTTCATCCAGCTGTTTCTTGCCAGGATGCTCATCGGTGTCGGGGAAGCCGGGTATGCCCCGGGCGGAAGTGCCATGATCTCGGGTTTGTACCCGATAGAGAAACGGTCGAAGATGATGGGTTTCTGGAATGCGTCGATCCCCCTGGGAACTGCGATTGGAGTGCTTCTCGGAGGTATAATTGCAACTCGCCTGGGATGGAAGCATGCTTTCGGACTTGTTGCCCTGCCCGGGCTTATAGTTGCGATATTGTTTCTTTTCGTGAAGGATTACAAGACAGTCGATCTGTCATTCTTCGATAAGTCGAACCATAAGGTAAAGATGGAAAGGAAGGATATCATCAGGGAATTTTTATCGAGGCGTTCGATTATTTACACCTATTTTGGCATCACCGCTTCAATTTTTGTTACCACATCCCTTCTGACCTGGCTTTCAACTTACTTTCAAACTACGAGGGAGCTGGCCCAGGACAAGGCCGGCACAATGGCAAGCAGTATTATGGCTCTGGCTCTTGTGGGAGCTCCGCTTGGCGGGATACTGGCTGACAAATGGAGGAAGACAAATATAAGCGCACGACTGCTTCTGCCTGCAATATCGACTCTTGTTTCGGCTGTATTGCTGTTTCTCGGTCTATACCTGTTCAGGGGTATCCTTCAGTATGTCACGTTTCTTTTTATGGGGATAACAATAATGATGTTTATCTCCGGTGCAGCCTCGGTCACGCAGGATGTAATCCATCCGGGTCTGAGGGCAACCTCCTATTCAATTGCAGTTGTGGTCCAGAACCTTTTGGGGGCTTCAATGGCTCCGATTTTGATAGGCTTTATTTATGATCATTCCGATATAATGACGGCTCTGTCGATACTTCCCTTTGTTCTTGTGCTGAGTTCGCTGCTGTTTTATCTCGGGTCGAAGTACTACGCCAGGGATATTGACGATGTCACCAAGGTGCAGCTGGAGGTTAAGTAGAATTTCTATTTATCGCGTGTGACCGTGTAATTCACGAATTCGTTCAGGGCTTCCCTTACTTCGGAAGGCGGGTAGGTGTCGAGGATGGCCCGGGCCTTATCGCGGTACTGGAACATTCTCTCCGTTGCATAATCGAGGCCTCCCTTTTCGGTCACGAATCTGATCACCTCGTCAATTTCTGACCGTGATTTCTTCTTGTTGCCTATGATCCTGAGGATATGTCTTTTCTGAGGAAGAGAAGCTTTTTCAAGAGCATGGATAAGCGGAAGTGTAATTTTTTTCTCCTTGATGTCATTTCCCGCTTTTTTCCCGGTGAGGCCGTTGCCGTTGTAATCGAGGATATCATCGCGTATCTGGAATGCAATTCCGAGGGTTTCCCCGAAATCCTTCATCAGCTGGATTGTATCGGGGTTGTCGGTGGCCGATCGTGCTCCGCATGCAGTGCAGGCTGCGATAAGGGCCGCTGTTTTCCCCTTTATTATCCTGAAATAATCCTCTTCCGAAAGGTTTAGCTTTCTTGATTTCTGAAGCTGGAGAAGTTCAGCTTCTGTCATCGATTTAACTGCCTCGGAAGTGATTTCGAGCATATCGGTGCGGTTTTTCTCGATGCTGATCAGAAGTCCTTTTGACAGCATGTAATCGCCCACCAGTACGGCAATTTTTGAGTTCCACAGGGCATTCACCGAGAGTGCGCCTCTTCTTTCTGAAGCGTCATCGACCACGTCGTCGTGTACAAGTGATGCCGTATGAAGAAGCTCAATGAGTGTTGCAGCGATAAATGCCGGTTCCCCTATCCCGCCGTTAAGTTTGGCGGTGAGGAAGACCAGCAATGGTCTCATCTGTTTACCTTTCCGGCGGAATACATAATTAAGGATGATTTTCAGAAGGGGAATGTTGCTCTTCATCATCCTGCCGAAATAGGCTTCAAACTGTGCCATTTCTTCCCTGACGGGTTTTCTTATTTTCCCCGGATCCGACATTTAGGATTTTCTTCAAATATAATAAAATGGGTTATACCTGAGTTGTATAAAATAATTCTGTATATCAGCTTAAAATATGCCGGTTGGTCTTTGAGATTAAAAATGATATATTTGTTGGAAGAAAAGCAGCATGAATGGATATTAAAGATTTAAATCCGGCCAATCTGGAACGAGCAGCCGGGATGCTTAAGGCAATTGCTCATCCGGTCAGGATCTCTATCATTGGATGCCTTAACCCCGGAAACAGGAAAAGTGTGACCGAGATCCACAACCTGATAGGGATAGAGCAGTCGACGGCATCGCATCATCTTGGTATACTGAAAGACAAGGGTGTTCTGGGTTCAAAGAGGGAAGGCAAGAATACTTACTATTTCCTGAAGAATGAGAACATCTTGCCTCTTCTTAAGTGTATCGGCGACTGTTGCAGCTAAACAGTTTTCATTCCAGGTCTCTGAACATTTTTTTCTGGAAGAGTATTATTGCGAAAACCCCGCAGGTTATTGCGGAATCGGCGATATTGAACACCGGACGGAAGAAAACGAAAGATTCACCGGCCCTGAAGGGAGACCAGTCTGGCCATGTTGTGTCTATAACAGGGAAGTAGAACATATCCACCACCCTGCCCATCAGAAAAGAAGAATAGCCGCCATCGGGCGGGAAAAGCAGTGCAGGCTGGCTGTAGCTTTCGCTGAAAATCATACCGTAAAAGGCGCTGTCCAGAAGATTCCCCACCGCACCGGCCAGAATGGCGCTTACGGCGAGAATAAGTCCGGTATAGGTTTCCTTTTTTACCAGGGAGTGAAGGAACCAGCCTATTGCTGAGATCGCGGCGATTCTGAAGAGGCTCAGGATAATCTTTCCTGTTTTTCCGCCGATCTCCATGCCGAATGCCATCCCGTTGTTTTCGATAAAATGAAGAAGACCCCAGTCACCGAACAACGATCTTTCTTCACCTATCACCATGTGTGTCTTCACCCAGAATTTCAGAATCTGGTCTGCCACAACAATCAGCAGAATCAGCGAAACAGCCTTTTTCCCTGTTGACATTAACGACATTTTTAAATAAGGCGGGAAAAATACTAAAAAATCATGGTAAAAAAAACCCCCGTCATCGACGAGGGTAAATTATTGCAATTTAAGTTATTTCATATGATTGCGAACCGCTTTTAACTGCAGTCGGCATTAAGGTAATTGCCGTCCCAGCAATGCCAATCGGAATCTCCGAAAAACTTCGGACAGGAGATTCTTCCGTTTTTCCCGGTTGTGCTCCATTCGACTTCCATATCGAAGAAATCTTCAGCTGAAGTATTGTAATAGTACATTGAATAGTAAGCATTCAGCGAATTCTGAGTCGTTCCGTATTCGATATTGCTTCCGGCAAAAGGATTTCCCGATTTGGTGAAGGTGTATTTGACGGATACGGCTTTTCCGGCAACTGCAGTCCAGTCGATTTTCGCAATTTCGACAGGATTTGCCTGGCTTTCATAAAGTTTCCATTGTCCGGCCGATCCGTCGGTTTTGGATGTGCCTTCAAACCACATGAAATCGGAGTATCCTCCGGTACCTGTTTTTGAAATATACATTTTCCAGACGTTGTTTGAAGGAGTGGCCTGGCCTGTGAGCCGTGCATTATAGGTCGCATTCAGAACGGTTGCGGTGGCGCTCCATTGCCAGGTATTATCGTCAATATATACTGGTTGTTCGTCAGCTGTCAGTTTAAATGCCTGAACGGGTACTGCAAGTGTAGTATATATTATCACATTCCAGAGCATGGCGGCGCCTGAAGCCAGTTCCCAGTTGCTGTTCGGAGCACTCTTGGGAATCGAAAATGAATAATCGCCCTTGCCGGGCTGATTAAAATTATTGAAGTCAATTGCCATCGATCCTGCAGGAGGCAAAACTGGAGGATCACCCTTGTCCTTTTTACAGCTGCTGAACTGTGTCATTAAAAGGGCTGAAACAATGAGTAACGCAAAATACCTTTTCATATGCAGTTGATTTTGGTTAACAAATTAACGGATATTTAATTTCAAAATTACTATAAACCACAAAAATGGGGCCGGAATGGACTGATTTCTTATGGAAACATTTTCCAAACCTGGTTTTTTGTTTTACCCAGTTTAGAAAGGCTCCGGGCCCCTTCCCCCTGGGGGAAGGTTAGGGAAGGGGGTAATCATTACATGGAAAGCTGGGAAGAGGGTAATAACATAACAGGCCTGAATGAAGAACTTACCCCCTTTTTTCTTTCAGCATCTCACCTACCCCCTTTCTTCTTTCCCCCTTCCAGGGGGAAAATGAATCTTCCATTGATGGCTCCTGCACTTTTGAAGGACGCTTGGAGAGTGGGGGAATCCCGATAGTCTCGGGAAGGAAGGGGATGATAACATTTGAACAAAACCCAATATCTGTTGTTTAATGTACAAAAATTAATGATCATGGAACAGAGAAACATTTTGAAAAAAACAGGTCTTGGGATTGTTGCAGTGATGTTTGCACTGAGCTCATTTGCCGGAGGCCACGAAAACTTAAAAAATAGCACTATGGAAAAATTTGACATTCATGTATTACCGGCATTGCCATATGCCTATGACGCGCTGGAGCCTTATATAGATGCCCGCACAATGGAGATCCACTACGACAGGCATCACCGCGGTTATTTCAACAACTTCACCGCTGCCATCAAGGGAACCGCCCTTGAAAGCAAATCTATTGAGGAAATCTTTGCCACCATATCAACTTCAGGAGATGCAGTGAGAAATAACGGAGGAGGTTTTTACAATCACTTTCTTTTCTGGAACAATCTTGCCCCCAAATCATCAGGACCTTCGGCAGAACTGTCAGAAGCCCTGGTAAAGGAGTTCGGATCAATGGACAAGTTTAAGGAACTCTTCGGCAATGCTGCAAAAACACGTTTCGGAAGCGGCTGGGCATGGCTTGTACTTACCGGCGACAAAAAACTTGCAGTGGTAAGCACTCCCAATCAGGACAATCCGCTTATGGATGTGGCTACTGTAAAGGGAACTCCGCTTCTTGCAATCGACGTATGGGAACATGCATATTACCTTAAGTATCAGAACAAGAGGGCTGATTATGTCGACGCTTTCTGGAATGTAGTAAACTGGGAGGAAGTCAGCCGGAGATACAGCGAAGCAAAGAAATAGAGCTTCTTTGCCGCCATCTTACCCGGAGGGTTAAATGAAAGTCCCGGGCATGCCGAAGTGAAAAACAGGCAGCCCGGGACTTTTAATTTTTTATGAATCTACGCCTGGGCGTAAAGATATCTCTTGATTTTAAGCGTGGCCGTTTTCTGGAACGGCACGGGCTGAATTACAACTTTATTTATCTGGGCAAATTTGCTTACTCTTGAGTTTACATATTCCTGGAGTTCAAGCAGCAATTCATCCTTCTTTTGTTCGTACTGGCGCGTCACGTCGTCCTTGAGGATCTGATACTTCTTCTCAAGTTCTTCCATGTTCAGATGCACGTAAGCAACCAGTTTTCCTTTCTGCTGGATAACGAGCGACTCGACGACAAAGCGGAAATTGTTGATGACGGATTCAATTTCCTCGGGGTAAATATTCTCGCCGCTCGAACCGAGGATCATATTCTTAAGCCTTCCCTTGATGTAAAGGTTGCCTTTTGAGTCGAACAGACCGAGATCTCCGGTTTTGAACCAGCCGTCTGGAGTAAGGACTTCACTTGTAAGCTCCGGCTCTTTGTAGTATCCTTTCATTATTGTGGCGCCTCTTGCCCAGATCTCTCCTTCACCTGATTTTGGATCGGGGTCATTGATCTTAAGCTCTATGTCTTCAATTGCAGGTCCGGTAGAATCATAAACCGATTTGGACGGATTGGCTCCGGCCAGCAGGGGTGATGTTTCCGTAAGACCATAACCGATTGCATAGGGAAATTTTGCCTCCAGAAGGAATCTCTCAACGGTCTTGTTCAGTTTAGCTCCTCCGATTCCAAAGAATTTCAGGTGCCCGCCGAACGTTTTATAAAGTTTTTTACCGGCAATTGAATGAAGTTTCTTCCTTATGAATGGAATTTTGTAGAGCAGGTTCAGCAGTTTCTTTTCAGTGAAGGTTGGCAGAATTTTATTGAAATAAATTTTCTCCATGATCAGCGGCACTGTAAGCATGATCGTTGGTTTCACCTCTGCCATGGCCGGTATCAGGACCGAAGGTGTCGGTGGCTTCCGCAGATAATATACACACGCTCCGCCAAGCAGGGGAAGAATAAGCCCGAGGGTGTTCTCGTAAGTATGCGAAAGTGGCAGTACAGAAAGGAACCTGTCATTTTCGTTTACAGGCTGGATCACCTTGCCCTTCATGGCGTTGAAACAGATATTCCTGTGTGTCAGCATCACTCCCTTTGAACGGCCGGTTGTTCCTGATGTGTAGATGATTGAAGCAAGGTCGTCTTCCTTTACATCGTAATGTTTAACCGGTTCGGACGAAGGATCAAAAGCTGCAGTTTTATTTTCTGGTGAAAGGATGGAATAATCTTCCATGAGTATGACGGTCTCGAGTTCATCCGATTTGAATTCCTCGATCTTGTTGATCTGTGATGAAGAAATAAACAGAATCCGTGCTCCTGAATGTGTAAGAACATTGCTAACCTCCGTCACGGAGAAATCCGGAAGTACCGGGACCACAACTGCTCCCATGGAAGTAACCGAAAAGAAAGCAGAGCTCCAGTTCGGCATATTATTGCTCAGAATAGCTACCTTGTCGCCGGGTCCGATTCCCAGCTTCTCAAGGAAAGCCATCAGAGCCCTGATCTCTCTTGCTGACTCATTGTAGGTCCGGGGCTTCTCTCCCACAAAAGTGTAGGAATTATGATCGCCGAATTTTCTTACCGTCTCACCGAAGAGAGAAGGAAAAGTAAGCGTTATGTTGTTCTCTGTCATTTATCAGGGGATGATTTGAAGAAAGTAAGTGAGCAAAGATGCAAATTTTAATCGATATCCTGCTTATAACATGACAAATATTGCTTTATTGCGCCATTAACTGACATTCGCAGCAAACTTTTTCCCGCGAAGTTGGTTAAATTTGCGTAAGTATTTAATGGACTTTTGGCAATGATATATAAAAATGTCAATTTTTAATATTTACACCCCCTTCCCGACCTTCCCCCACGGGGGAAGGAGAAGGCGGCAAGGCCTTTCCCCCCTGGGGGAAACGGGAAAGGGGGTTTGGTCGAATAAATGGGGACAGATTATTTAAACAGCCGCGAATGACAAAATACATCAGGGTAACAAAGGAATTTTCCTTCGAGATGGCACATGCTCTCTGGAATTATGACGGTCCGTGCAGGAATGTTCACGGACATTCCTACAAGCTGTTTGTAACGGTTTCGGGAACTCCTGTTGACGACCGGAATGATCCCAAGAACGGCATGGTGATCGATTTTACAGATCTGAAAAAGTTAGTCCACAAAGAGATAATCAGCATCTTTGATCATTCGGTAACAATATCGGCATATCAGGACAGTGAAAAAACTGAGGCCTGCAGGACCATGTTCGGGAATACGGTGGTTGTGGATTACCAGCCGACATGCGAGAATCTTGCAGCAGATTTTGCATCGAGGATCAGGGAAAAGCTTCCTTCGGGAGTTAAGCTTCATAGTTTGAAGCTTTATGAGACCGCCACTTCGTTTGCCGAGTGGCACGCTTCGGATAATGAATAATAATACAATGTCAGAAAACAAACCTAAAAAACTCTTCCTGCTGGACGCCTATGCATTGATTTTCCGTGCATATTACGCCTTTATCAGGAATCCCCGGGTTACCTCCCGCGGAATGAACACATCCGCCATCTTCGGATTTCTGCTTGCACTCAGGGAAGTGCTTCAGAAGCAAAAGCCAACCCATATCGGAGTTGTTTTTGACACCCCCGAACCGACTTTCAGGCATAGGATTTTCAAGGAATACAAGGCCAACCGCGATGCCACACCCGAGGATATCAGGGCCGCAGTTCCCTACATTAAAAGACTTATCGAGGCTTACAGGATACCCATACTCGACTGTCCCGGCTATGAAGCCGATGATGTTATCGGGACACTTGCAAAGAAAGCATCTGCGAACGGGTTTGAAACCTATATGATGACACCCGACAAGGATTTTGCCCAGCTTGTTTCCGATAATATCTACATGTTCAAACCATCCAGGAGCGGGAACGAATCGGTGAGATGGGGGGTGGATGAGATAAAGCAGGAGTTTTCAGTAATCGATCCCATTCAGGTAATTGACATACTAGCCCTGATGGGCGATACTGCCGACAATATTCCCGGAGCCCCCGGGGTGGGTCCGAAAACCGCAATGAAACTGATTTCCGAATATGGTTCGGTCGAAGAATTGTTCAGGAACACCGATAAGCTGAAAGGAAAGCTTAAGGAGACCATCGAGGAGAACAGGGAGCAGATCGAGCTTTCAAAGACGCTGGCAACAATTGAGATCAATGTACCGGTTGATTTCAGGGAAGAAGACCTCATACTTGAAACTCCCGACCGCGAAAAACTGAAGAAGCTTTTCGACGAACTGGAGTTCAGGACAATTGCTTCTGAAGTTATTTCGGAGATTGACAGAAACACCGGCGCCCCGGGCGGAGGATCAGCCGATGCCCCTGCAGCCGGGCCTTCGCAGGGCACTCTCTTCGGCAGTGAACAGCTTCCGGAGGTTTCGTCAGGCAAAGCCGGTATCGACAGTGTGGAGCATAATTACATTCTTATTGAAGACACAAAGCAGCTTGAGGAGTTTGCCGCTGAAGCAATGAAGCAGTCAGAGATCTGTTTTGACACCGAAACCACGAGCATTGAATCCCTTGAAGCGGAGCTTGTTGCAATTGCATTCTCGTGGAAAAAAGGATCGGGATGGCTCGTTCATTTTCCGGAATCCGGGGATGAGACTGCAATGAAGCTGAAGATACTGAAGCCGGTTCTTGAGAATCCGGCAATAAGGAAGATCGGCCAGAACATGAAGTTCGACATCCAGGTGCTTGCAAACTACGGGATTGAGGTGAAAGGCAGTCTTTTCGACACTATGATCGCCCACTATCTGCTCGAGCCCGACATGAGGCATAACATGAACCTGCTGGCTGAGAGTTATCTCTCGTACAGCCCGGTCCATATCGAATCGCTTATCGGCGAGAAAGGGGCAAACCAGATTAATATGCGTTCCGTTTCTGTAGATCTGATAAAGGAATATGCAGTTGAGGATGCCGACGTTACCTTTCAGCTGAAGGAATTGTTCGAACCCAGGCTTAAGGCCGAAGGCTTATCGGAGCTTGCCGCAACTATTGAAATGCCGCTTATAGCAGTGCTGGCTGACATGGAGAGGACAGGAGTGAAGCTTAACCAGGATGATCTTAAAGCTATTGCCACGGGCCTCCGCGAAGACATTCTGACTCTTGAGGGGGAGATCCATTCCCTTGCCGGAATGGAATTCAATATTTCTTCTCCGAAACAGCTGGGAGAGGTACTTTTTATAAGGCTGAAGCTCGACGACAACGCCAGGATGACAAAGACAAAACAGTTCAATACAAGCGAGGAGATATTGCAGAGGCTGGCCAGCCGTCATCCCATTATAGACAAAGTACTTGAATACAGGGGACTTAAGAAGCTGCTTTCAACATATGTCGAGGCGTTGCCCCAGCTGGCCGACAGGAAGACGGGCAGGATACACACATCCTACAACCAGGCGGTGGCATCGACGGGCCGTCTGAGTTCAAACAATCCGAATCTTCAGAATATTCCGGTAAGGGACGAGAGGGGCAGGGAGATACGAAAGGCTTTTGTCCCGGAGGAGGGAAATCTTTTCCTCTCGGCCGATTACTCGCAGATCGAGCTCAGGCTTATGGCACATCTCAGCGGCGACAGTAACATGATAGGAGATTTCCTTTCGGGGAACGACATACATGCGGCAACGGCCGCGAAGATCTTTGGCGTTGAACTTAAGGATGTGACTCGTGAAATGAGAAGCAGGGCAAAGACTGCCAATTTCGGGATCATTTACGGAATCTCATCATTCGGACTTTCGGAAAGGCTTACTATAGGGAGAAAAGAGGCAAAGGAACTTATCGACGGATATTTTAATTCATACCCGGGAGTTAAGAAGTACATGGACGAGAGCATAAGAAAGGCAAGGGAGACGGGATACGTTACTACAATGTTTGGCCGCAGGAGGTATCTGCGGGATATCCAGTCGAGGAACCAGGTTGTAAGGGGCAATGCCGAGAGGAATGCCATAAATGCCCCCATTCAGGGCACTGCAGCCGATATAATCAAGATCGCCATGGTGAGGATCCATGAAAGGCTCAGGGGTGAGAAATTCGCTTCAAAAATGATTCTCCAGGTGCATGATGAATTGATCTTTGAGGTTGTGCCCGGTGAACTTGAAAGGCTTCAGGAGATGGTTGTCCATGAGATGTCGTCTGCCGCCAGACTTGATGTACCCCTGAAGGTCGATTGCGGAACAGGCAGTAACTGGCTCGAAGCTCATTGATTTGGAAAACAAAAATTTCATCAGGATATAAGAAAGATATGGAAATCAACGTTTTGTTTTTCGGAGTGCTTGCAGATTTTACAGGGGTGCGCAGAAAGCATTATACCGGGATTGAATCATACTCCGATCTGAAGCACAGAATATTTGACGATTATCCGGGAATTGAGCATTATACTTACAAAATAGCGGTAAACCGGACTATCATTAATGAGGATCCGCTGCTACGGAACGGCGATGAGCTGGCTTTCATGCCTCCCTTCGCAGGCGGGTGAAAATAGTGTTAATATATTAACAATAAGCAAATTATTATGCGTCTGGTAAAAGGTCCCGTAACGGCAGATATAATCTCTGAGCTTATTGCGAAAGGCGGAGATAAAAAGGAATGCGGAGCCCATTCGCTTTTCCTGGGTCAGGTTAGGAACGACAGTAAAGACGACGGCAGGCGGGTCAGGGCAATAGAATACTCTGCCTATGAAGAAATGGTTATTATGGAAGCAGAGAAGATAAGCAAGACTGTACAATCGGAGTACGGCGATGTAAGAACTCTTGAAATAATCCATTCAAAGGGTGTTGTGAATGCCGGAGAACTCTCGCTGGTTGTAATTGTATCGGCAGGTCATACTGAACAGGCGGGGGGAGCCTGCACAAAAATTGTCGGACTGATAAAGGAAAAACTGCCTATCTGGAAAAAAGAGCTTTTTGAGGATGAACCTGTTCAGCCTGATGAAGAATTATGATTATCAGATGTTCACCTCATCGCCATGATCCAGGCTGTATCTAAAACCGGTCACGTTCGCGTTATCATCATGGGTTATCAGTATTGATCCTGTTTTGCCCTGCAGTATTGAGTTGTATTCGTCGCCTCTTTTCAGTATTTCGACGGCTTTTTTTACCTGTTCGTCGGCGCCAAGACTGAATTTAATTGATCCTTCCTCGTAGAAATAACGTCCAATGATCTCATCGGAAAGCAGCTCAGTGATTTCACTTCTGAAAGTTACGAGGTCGTTGTCGAGGGTATGCATGAGCTCTTTCTGAAGTTCAGAGAAGAGGTCCTTGTGAAGGTCGTAGTATTTTTCCTTTTTTGCATTGGAGATAAGCTCATTGAGCGACAGTTCGGTGATTGTGCTGTAGCTGAATTTACGTTCTCCGAGGTAATTCCTGAAATCAGCATAAACCTGATCTGTGATTGAGAATTTTTCCGGGGATTCCGGAGCAGGGTGAGCCCAGAAATATTTTGTTGCATAATCGAATATGTAGTTTCTGATATAGAGTTCGGCTGCGATCTGGCTCAGTGCCGGCGGAACTACATCTATATCGGGCGATATACCTCCTCCGTCACGTACCACTCTTCCGTTGCGCGTTTTAAAATCGGTAATGAGCGAATCGGGGATTATTCCGACACTGCCATCCTCGTTGGGGTGTGAGAAGTCGAGAGCCTGGATGCACCGGCCGCTCGGGATGTAATATTTTGCGGTTGTCACTTTCAGCTGGCTGTTGTAGCTTAGGGGCCGGGTGATCTGCACCAGCCCTTTTCCGTAGGAACGCTGTCCCACTACAACACCGCGGTCGAGATCCTGGATTGCCCCGGCTACTATTTCAGATGCCGATGCTGATCCCCTGTTTATAATAACGGCAAGCGGAATATTCTGGTCAACTGCTGCTTTTGTCGTTTTGAATGATTCGTCGAACTGTTTCACCTTTCCCTTAGTCGATACAATTTCGTTGCCGGGGCCCATGAAAAGGTTAACAATATCTACGGCTTCGGTCAGCAGGCCGCCCGGATTTCCCCTCAGGTCGAGGACAATTTTCCTGGCATTTTCATTTTTAAGTTTGAGCAATGCGTTTTTGACTTCTTCGGTACTGTTCTGGGTGAAGCTTCTGAACATTATATATCCGGTTTCATCATCAAGCATTCCGTAAAAAGGTACGGAAGGGATCTCGATTTTCTCCCTTTTCACCGGCACATCGATTTCCTTGCCGTTCCTTTCGATTGTAAGCGTAACAGTTGTTCCCGGATTTCCCTTCAGTTTCTGGCTTACCTCCTCGGTATCGGCTCCTTTAAGTGAGGTGCCGTCGACCTTTTTAAGAAGGTCTCCTGCCCTGATTCCAGCCAGATCGGCCGGGAAATTCTTGTAAACGAGTGATATTACAACATATTCGCCGCCGCTTCTTATAAGCGAACCAATGCCGCCGTACTTGCCTGTCGTCATAAATGCTACTTCGTCGCTCTCCGACTCGGGATAGTAAACGGTATAGGGGTCGAGGCTCTTGAGCATGTTGTCAATCCCGGTTTTTACAAGCATGTCGGGATTCACTTCATCCACGTAGAAGGTATTGAGTTCCCTGTAGAGCGACAGAAAAATATCGAGGTTTTTGGCTATTCTGAAATCTCTTGTTTCCTGGGTTGCCAGGAATGAGACGCTTATTGCTGCTGTTAAAAGTATGGCAACAATTGCAGCAAACCTGACCGGTCTTATTTTTTTCATTTCTGACTGATTAAATGCGTAATGTTTTATGAGGCGAAAATAAGAAGAAAATCATGCAATCGGGCTGGCATTGAAATATTTAAAACAAATTTAACTTTTGCCGGGAATGGAGGCTGCGCTTTTGCAGAGCTTTTCAATCACCTCTTCAACTGCTCTGTCGATTGAGACGTAGTCTGCAATTTTGCTGTTGCGATAGATCAGGATGAAAGTGATGCTGATGCCTTCCTCCTGAAGAAAGGCGTAAAGTTTGTGTTTCCTCCGGCGGTATGATTCCCTGATTCTTCTTTTAAGCAGGTTTCTGTCGGTTGCATGCCTGAATCCCTTTTTTGGAACGCTGAAGGCAACCTGGGCAGGAGATGGAATTGTTGAATCGGGTATGGCCCAGAACACCTTGAAAACAGAAGTATAAAAAGCATTTCCTTTTTCAAACAGCTCTTCGATCAGCCTGGTTCTGCAAAGCCTTTCATTCTTTGAGAATGTCTGCCTTTCGCCTTTTTCCATCTCAGAGTCTGATTTCCCCGGGATGTTCCGCAGTAAGGTTCCGGACCGGGATGCCGGAACAGGGGAATAAACTATTTGCAGTTTCTGTTAAATTCCTTGAGGTACTCGTCAAGAGCCATTGTCATTGACGGAGCCTTGGGATTAGGTGCATTTATATCGAGCCTCAGGCCCTCCTGCTCCACTGCGCATGCTGTAGTGGGACCGAAAGCCGCAATCTTGATCTCCCCCTGAACAAAATCTGGGAAATTTTCTTTAAGCGATTTAATACCTGACGGACTGTAAAAGACAAGCACATCATAGTCGAAATCGCTGGATTTTGAGAAATGGTTGCTGATAGTCCTGTAAAGTGTTCCTATTGTGTATTTGATACTGTTTTTGTCGAGGATCTCCGGTATTTCAGCATTATGTGGTTCGGGAAGGGGTACAAGGAAATTGTCGTCCCTGTGTTTGATTATGAGGTCAACCAGGTCCTGGAACTTTGATTTACCGTGAAATATCTTGCGTTTTCTGTAAACAATGTATTTCTGAAGATAGAAGGCTACATTTTCAGTAATACAGAAATATTTCATCGTGTCGGGAACACATATCCTGAGTTCGCTGCAAATTCTGTAGAAATGGTCAATACCGGTCTTGCTGGTAAAGATAATCGCAGTGAAATCGAGGATATTGATTTTCTGCTGACGGAAGTCCTTTGCCGACACCCCCTCAACCTGTATAAACGGCTTGAAATCAACCTTGAGGTTGTATTTCTTTGCCAGGTCGTAATATGGAGATTTCGGATTGTTTGGTTCTGGCTGTGAGACCAGGATCTTTTTTATTTTCAATTCTTTACAGTTTAAGTTTTACTTCTGAGGTAAAAAATTCTCATGATAAACCAAGCTGGTTGAAATACCTTATAAGGATCAGAACAGGCAAAATTTCTAGGGCACAAAGGTACAAAATCAAATACAAAACGGAAATATTCCTCTTCATAAAAATCAAAAACAGTCTGAATGTGCGGAGCAGGTAGAAAATCAGGAAAATCACGATACCGGCCCCGAGAAGGAATTTTTCAGGCAGTACGGCTGTATAAGCCAGCATGATCACGATTGCCAGCAGCAAAATTGATAAGAACCTGTAAGAGTTATATACAGTGACAAGATGTTCGTCGAATAACTCCTGCCTGTCGCTCAGGCTTCCTGTTGCTGTACAGACAAAATGACGTGAAGTGATTCCTGCAATTATGATCCCCAGGCAAATAAGCATGAAGACGAATGAGGAAATACCCTGGGGGATCATGTCCCGGAGTTCGGCGAATGAGTAAAAGAACAGCGCCATCACAGTGAATGTAACGAAGTTGAGGATGGTCGACTGCCATGTGAAAAGTGCACCGGTATCACGCGATGATGATTCGTTGATGCCGCGGAAAAGAAAAAACCTTGTCATTTCCCTGTAAAAGCTGCGGTTTGCCGATCGGACTATCAGCCACAGGTATGCGGAAAGGAATATTACACCGATAAGCCAGTCGTGGTGAAGTGGCTTCATGGGCATCAGGATTCCATCCCTGAGGTTTCCAGCAGCCTTTGAGGTGTGTTCCGTGAATACCTTAGCGGGGTTTTCGATATTTCTGAAAGGAAAGAAAACAGGCTGCGATCCGTCGATGTTGCGGAACAGTCCCGAAGGATCAAAGAAGGTGGCATCAGCGATACTGTTACGGGCACAGACCGAAGTGGTATCCGTTATAACAACCTCAGGCATCCCTGGTGTCCGCCTGATCTTCCGGATTGAGTCCGCAATCCTTATATGTTCAGGTACATTGTCGAGCCTTGTGAATACCGAATCGGGAAGCAGATTATCAACATTTATCCTGATGTTGATCTGCGGCCTTACTGTATCCTGTATTTCGACGCCGGTTAACATAACTTTTGCGGAATAATCCACAAAAGTAATGATTCTTAAAGATATCAGGTCAGTTTTTGGAAATTACGGAATGATCAGAAATAATCACACAGGCTCCCGGAAATATCAGCAAGAATATTGTTAGCCAGCCTGCTGGCTCCTATCCTGAAGAGCGAGTTATTAAGCCATGCTTCGCCGAGCAAACTTCTTACAATATTGAAGTAAGTAAGGGCATCGCTTGTTGTTGAGATTCCTCCGGCAGCCTTGAATCCGACACGTATTCCGGTTTCGTCGTAGAAATCGCTTATGGCTCTGCACATTATGTAAGCTGCTTCGGGTGTGGCCGATATTGCGGTTTTCCCGGTTGAGGTCTTGATGAAGTCAGCCCCGGCATCCATGGCTACCATCGATGCCTTGAAAATGCTTTCATAGTCGCCGAGCAGTCCGGACTCAATTATGACTTTCAGCTGCCTGTTGCCTATGGCCTCCTTTATTTCACGGATCTCACCGGCAACCTGTTCAAAATCATTTCCCAGGAATGCCCCTACGGGAATGACAATGTCTATTTCATCGGCTCCGGCTTCCACTGCCATCTTGCATTCGGAAACCTTGAGGCTCCTGAAGGTCTGTGATGAGGGGAAAGCTCCTGCCACAGAGGCTATCTTTACATTTCTTGCGGTAAGTTTTTCCTTTACAAAGGATACGAAATTAGGGTAAACGCATATTGCAGCCACATTCGGGATGTTGGAGAAACGTCCGGAAAAGCTGTTTACCTTTCCTGTCAGATGAAGTATTGTGCTTTTATTATCGGTGACATTCAGGCTTGTCAGATCGATCGAATTCAGTATACTCATCAGAAGTCGCTTGTCAGGGTCTCCTGCCGTCATCCCCGACACTGCCTTAAGGCCCTTCCTGATCTCGTTTTCCGACGGGGCCTTTTTTATAAGCTTCTCGTATAGTTTTGTCATAAACATTTGCGGATTAGTGATGTTTCCTTTTATAAACCATAAAAAAGGACGTGGTCAATATAATGCTTTTTGTTTTGATAAATATTGGAAATATTATTTTTTGTCGGAGGCGGTCAGGTATTTTTCTGGGTAATGGGCAAAATCTGAAATACTTTTTATTATCTTCACTACGTTAAAAGGGAAAATAGTCTATGTCACGACTGCGGGTTTTCAGCCTTGTGTTTTTAGCTGCTTTTTGTGCCCCTGTTTTTCATGCGTGTGAATTTGATACCGCAAAGGTCTGGGACAGTCCTGCCGACCAGAATGCCGAACCTCCTGTTGTAGATGTGGTGCATCTCGATCTGGAACAGGATTCGGTCTGGTTGCTTTACGGCCGTGATGTCTCATTCCGGTTTTCAAGCAGCAGGGATGACATCATGGGAGCGGAGTTCCTGATTGACGGCGAAGTAAGCCAGACATTCTATTCTGACGAAGGAGTTTTCGGCCTCGATTATTCAGGCCTCAGTGATGGACTTCACACACTTCAGCTTAATGTGTACACGGCAGCGGGGACGGGAAGCATCGCCGACAGGCTGGGGCTTGAAAGTTATGTCTTCACGAAAACATGGAAGCTTTTTGTTATAAAAGATTACAATACATCTCTGCGAACGACGGTTAAGGACGGATGCCTCAGCATCTCCTGGAAGGAATATCCCGCATCCGACTTCAAAGAGTTCATAATTTACCGTGAGGAGGGATACAATAACCGGATAGTGGCCGGCCGCAACATTGTTCCGGAATTCACCGACTGCACATATGTTGGAGAGAGCGCCAGTTATTATGTGGAGATGGTAAGAAAGCAGGGTGATCCCGTCGCATGGGGCCAGGTTTACCTTTCCCCGGAGAAGCCGGCATTACGATTCTCAGCCAACTCGAGTAATGAATATACAATAAGCTGGGAGAAAAGCAAATATTACGGTGCAGTGAGCTTATACAGGCTTTCGATGGCTGCTTTCCCGGGGATCGACTATGTTACAATTAAAGAAACCAGTGATCCCGACGATAACTCAACCCGACTGCCGTCATCAGTGCGTTTTGCAGACATGGTTTACTTTAAACTGCTCGTAGTGCCGGTAAACAGTCCTATATACGATCCGGCTGATCCCATGAGGTTTGAATCGGTATTGCGCGATGTTGAAACAGGATTCCGGTTCGGTCCGGACGGCATCAGCCTGAGTCAGCCGGAACAGGCAGGGCCTGATGATTTTCTGTTTATTGCAGGTTGTGATTCCCTGATGCGGTATTCGGTCGCCCAGAAAAGAATAACAGAAAAGCTTTCTTACATTCCTCAGGGCTGCTCCATGTGCCGTTTCGGGGATTATGAAACATCTCCCTCGGGGCAGTTTCTTTCAACGCGGTTTGACTGTGACTATGATCTGATGCTTGCAGAAACCGGGAATCTCAAGGATTACGACAGATACGAACTTCAATCCTTTTCCGGACAATACAACGGTTCAAGGGTACCGGTTTCTGATGCCGGAACAGGACTTGTAAACACCGGGAACGAGGGATTCTACGTGTATGATTTCAATAGTTCAGTTGTAAAAGGCCACTACACAAGTGAAACAGCATTTGCCTACGGAATTGCAGTCTCTTCGGGCGGAAACTACCTTTTTGTCATGGATGATGCATTCCGCCTGGTCAGGTTTGATGATCCCGGATTCACAACAATCTGGACCCGGACGGAGTATGGCCTGCCGGCCTGGTACGGGTTTCATGGTACCGACCCTGACGCCCTGGTGATATGGGATGGATCGGTGTTTTCAAAAAGGGATTGTTCCGATTTCTCTGTCGAGTATTCCTTCCCTCTAACAGATGAAGCGGTCCTTCATGTCGACTATTACGGCAATGAGCTGCTTTCATATTCCGAAGGCCATCTTTTTGTAAGAAACCTTGCAGACGGATCGTTAATAGCGGATATTCCATATGGCCAGAACGCTGCAGCCTTCTACTACCGTCCCATTCTTGTCAACCATACCGTGATCAGCAATACGGGAGTAATGTACTTTGTCAACTAATTGCTGCATGAGACACTTGTTTTTCATACTGACAACCCTGGCGGTTATTCTCACCGGGAATAAACTTACCGCACAGATTTTGACATTCTCAGCGGGCGCAGGTACGGGTACCTATAACATGAAGCAGCTTAAGGACCTGAATGAAGCGCTTCTTCTTGGTGAAGTACCTTTTGAAACGAAGATTGTATCTGACTTTCCACCTTTTCCGAACTATTCAGCTTCACTGGGAGTCAGGATAAAAAATGTCCGGTACGGGCTTGAATATTCTTACGTTACTACCGGTTCCAGGGCATCTTCCAGGGATTACATAGGTGAATTTCTGCTGGATATGACAATGAACGGACACTCGGCAGGAATGCTGGCCGGTTTTTATCTTCCATCGTCAGGAAAACTTGAATTATCCGTTTCAGGAGTCTCGGGAGTAATATTCACCTGGTTGAGGATAAATGAAAATCTGGTAGTTCTGGAAGATCAGATGCTTGACGTCAGATTCAGGATGCGGTCAATGGTACCGTATGCCGGACCGGTAATAGGGATATCTTATCCTGAAGGAATTTTCAATTTCGGATTAAACGCCGGATACCTGTTTCAGATCACAAAAGGAAGTTTCAAGCCTGTAAACGGTAATGATGTCATACTCCTTAATCCTTCCACTCAAAAAAGCGTCGGTCCGGGATGGGACGGATTCAGGATCGGGCTGACAGCCGGAGTGAGATTCGGGGGGAATCAGGATTAAGGGGATCATGTCCTCCTGTTCCTCGCGAGCGAGGCAAATATTCCAAGGAACGACAACGCGGCAAAGATCACAAATCCGGTTTTCATGCCGGAAATAAAACCGGGATATGTAGTTGGGTTGATAGTCTGATTTCCAATGAACAGGGAGATCAGCATCATGGCAATACCCATTGAAAACATTTGTCCGACCATTCTCATGGTTCCGACCACTCCGGAGGCGACCCCCAGGTAGCGTTTTTCAACGGAACTCATTATTGCATTCGAGTTTGGAGAGGAGAAGAGTCCGAAGCCGATCCCCAGCACCGTAAGCAGAATCACAATTGTGCTGATGGGCGTTTCGGGTGTCAGAAAGCAAAGTGCAACAAGGCCTGCAGCCGTGAATCCCATCCCTATGGAAGCTATTTTCCCGGGATCGTGCTTATCCGACAGTCTTCCCGCAATGGGCGAAAGGAGAGCCATTGCAATAGGCTGAGATATCATTACAAATCCTGCTTCCCTGGCGTCGAAGCCTTTGAGGTACTGCAGGTAAAGACTGATGAAAAATCCAACGGCGCTTGTCGCGGAATAGTTAATCAGTGCAGCCATACCCGAAAAGGCGAAGATCCTGTTTCTGAACAGCAGCCTCACATCAAAAACCGGCTTATCGGTTTTTCTTTCAAAAAGAACAAAAAAGACACCCAGCGCTGTTCCTGCTATCAGGAATATCCATCCCATGGTCGACGGCAGTTTGGAAAAGCCGTACATAACCCCGAAAAGGCCGGCACCGTACATCAGCGAGCCAGTCAGATCGAATTTTTCGCCTTTCGAGTCAGCCCATTCTTTCTTTATCTGGGTGGTTATGAGTATAATGGCAGCAATGCCAAAAGGTACAAGAAATGCGAAAAGGCTCCTCCAGCCAAACGACTCTGTAAGCAATCCTCCGATTATCGGCCCGGTCGACAGGCCAAGGTAAACGGCTGTGACGTTGATTCCCATTGCCCTGCCCCTTTCACCTGCCGGAAACACTGAAGTGATTATAGCCATACTGGTTCCGAAGATCATGGCTCCGGATATTCCCTGGATTATCCTGAAAGCAATCATTGATGCCATGTTCCAGGCAAACGCAATCAGAAGTGCAGATACGGTGAATAACGCCAAACCTGCCGTGAAGATTTTCTTCCTTCCGACAATATCGGCCAGCCGGCCGAAAGGCACAAGGAAGACGGCGGATGAAAGGATGAAACTGCTCATTATCCATCCCAGACCAATTGCGCTGGCATTGAGGTCCTTTCCGATGGACGGCAGGGCCAGGTTTACAGCCGAACCCAGAAACGGTGTCAGATAAGCAGCAAAGGCAGTAACAACAAGAACCGATCTTTTAAAAGCTTTATCCGGATTGATTTCGATTTTATCCTGCATTAAGTGCCGATTGATTATTGAGGAACCGTTTATTCCTTTTCCTTCGTGTCGATTATAATTGTCACAGGTCCGTCGTTAACAAGTTCCACCTGCATCATTGCCCCGAATTCACCTGTTGCGACACTCTTCCCCAGGATTCCGGATATCGTGTTTACGAAATTGTTGTATAGAGGTATTGCAGTTTCAGGCCGGGCTGCCATTATGTAAGATGGTCTGTTTCCTTTTTTTGTAAGGGCATGAAGGGTGAACTGGCTGATTATCATGACATCACCGCCGGTATCCATTACGGAGAGGTTCATAACGCCGTTCAGGTCGTCGAAGATCCTGAGCCGTGCTGCTTTTGCCGCGAGCCACTCCACATCAGAATCATCATCCGATTCCCCGATACCGAGAAGAAGAAGCAGTCCGGGCCCGATTTCCGAATGTATCCGCCCTCCGATCTCAACCGACGCCCTTGTTACTCTCTGAATCACGCTTCGCATGCACGACATATTTTATGGGGTCAAATATATACATTTATTATATTTGAGGCCTTTAAAGGTAGTCCATGGATTTCATTACAATTGTCGCAGTAGCCCTGGGTTTGTCATTCGACACTTTTGCCGTTTCCCTTTCATTCGGCGTGGTCCGGAACAGGATCCTTTTCCGTGATGCCATCTGGTTTGGCCTCTTAATGGCAGTTACCCAGGCAGGATTTCTCGTGACGGGATATTTTCTTGGTTCTCTGGTAAGCGATTTCATGAATGCGGCCGATCACTGGGTTGCCCTTATTCTTCTTGCAATCCTTGGTATCAGGATGATAATATCGGGAATGAAGAAGGATGAGGAGAACGAAAGCAGGACAGATTTTGACAACCCCATGGCAAGATTATCGATGGCAGTCGGGACCAGTATCGACGCTTTTGCCGTTGGCATCAGCTTTGCTTTTCTGAGCATTCAGATATGGTATTCGGCGGTGATAACCGGCACAGTCACCTTCCTTGCATCAATGACAGCTATCAGGATCGGCAAATCGGCAGGACCCAGGCTGGGCAGCAAGGTCGAGATCATCGGAGGTCTGATCCTTATAGCCATCGGCCTCAAGATCTTCCTGGAGCACATTCTGGAAGCCTGAACGGGGACTTTGACCGGAATAGATTTATTTAGCTGGCTTTATCATTCAATCGGGATCAGGAACCGTTCCCTGTTTTCAAATACAGCCATTTCAGTATAACCCGCGCTTTTGACCAGTTCGTAGGCTTCGTCGAAATACTGTGCCACCCTTGCAGGCATATGGGCGTCGGAATTGACGCAAACAGGGACGTTCTCCTCCCGGAAGATGCTGAGGTATTTGCGATCGGGGTAGAAATCCCCGACAGGCCGGTTCCTTCCGTTTGTATTGATCTCAAATGCAACATCATGCTGTTTGAAACTCCGGGCCAGCTTCCTGTAAAGGTTTTCCGGATCGGTTGCCGGCCTGTATCCGTAAATTGTAACCAGGTCGCAATGTGCAATTATATCAAACAGTCCTGAAGCGGCCGCTGCCGCAACATGGTCGAAATAATCCTCATAAATCCGGTTGATGTCCTTTCCGGTGTAGAATTCCCGTCCAAGGTCGACGGTTTCATTACCAAGGTAATGAACCGATCCGATTACATAATCGAGCTTGAGGCCGTCCAGGAATGAATTTATTTCGTTTTCCTTCCCGGGGAAGAAGTCAACTTCAAGGCCTGTTCTGACCTTGATGCTGCTTGTATTCCGTGCAAGGTTTGAGATATTCTTAAGGTAAGGTCCTACCCTGGGGGCGTTCATGCTCCAGTCGGTTGCATCGTCCCTGAAGAGGGTGAGGTGATCAGCAAAGCCAATCTCCTTGAGACCGGCCTCAACAGCATGGCCGATATACTCTTCCGGAGCCGACTTCCCGTCGCTGAACCTTGAATGTATGTGATAATCAGTTCTGTAAATCACGATTAGTTAATTAGTTGTCATTCAGCCTTCCGATATAAAAATAAGGCCAAAATTCCAAATAAAACAAATAAGACCAATTAAAAGTCAGCCTGAAAATTTTAACTTTGTAAAAAACGAACCTTTGTGGATACAAGGATCAAAACATGTATATGTGCTGACTGCGAATTCAGGGATGTCGCTTTTTCCAGTCTGGATGACGAAAATATCCGCGAATTGTGCAACAATAAGGAAGAGCTTCGCTATT
>JAVEXG010000125.1:0-10360 GCA_034004115.1 Bacteroidales bacterium
GTCAAGGCCGGGCTGATCAGGGGAATTATTCCCTGATTGTCATTTCATTTACAAGGTGACCGGCCCCTGCATAAACATCCATTATCCAGAGAACATATCTAATATCCACGGCAATAGTCCTTTGCAGCTCTGTTTCATAGGCGAGGTCGCCGCTCATTGCTTCCCAGTTGCCGTCGAAGGCAAGTCCGATAAGCTCTCCATAGGCATTCAAAACCGGACTGCCGGAGTTACCCCCCGTGATGTCGTTGGTGGTTAGAAAACAAACTGGCATATAGCCCTTTGATGAAGCATACCTGCCAAATTCCTTCTTAAGGTTAAGGTCGATCAGCCTCCGGGGAAGATCAAACTCATAGTCACCGGGTTTGTACTTGTCGATGACCCCCTGAAGCGTGGTATAATATTTATAGGTAACGGCATCCTTCGGATCATAGTTCTCGATAGTGCCGTATGTGAGCCTCATGGTGGAGTTTGCATCCGGATAAAGGGTCTTTTCCGGGGTCATCTCCTTTAGTGCTGCCACCCACAGCCTGCGTCCTTCTGCCAGGTCACTGTCATACTGTGACAGGTTCTCCGACACCTCCTGTCTTACGTTGTCTATTGAGATTGAAGTCAGATGAACCGGATCATTCTGGAGAGTCTTGAGCGATGGCTTTTCAAGGAATGCCATCAGTTTTTCCTCATTTGCAAAAACAGATCTGGAAAAAAGGTCATCCACAAACCTGTCGATGCTACCCTTGAATTTTTTGTCAATAACTGATGTGAAGAAATCGGGATGGAATTTTGAGGGAACATCTTCCCTGTAAAGCTTCAGCATGGCTTTCATTGCATTCCTGTCGGTAGGTACATTGTAGTCCTTGTAAAAGGATGTGATATACTCCATCATCCTGTTTTTGAGGTCGGCAACCTGGTTGTTGTCGTCAACCTTCAGGGCGCTTATCATGGCATTGGCCACTGCGTCGAGATCGAGAATCTCGCACCCGTTCAGGAAACACTCGCTGACGTACTGCTGGGCGTTTGTATATTCAGCCCTGGCTTCAACTGATTTGCTTATAAGATTAAGGGCTTCGCCATATTTGGCTTTTCTGTCGGGACTGGCTATAACCCATGAGCTAAACTGGTTTTCTATATCCTGTTTCTTAGCCTTCACATTAAGCCTTTCAAGTCCGGCTTTCTGGCCGATTGAATATTTCCAGTAGTTTGACGATCCGGAATATTTTGATGCATACTGGATATTTACCTTCGGATCGGCCTGCATGTCAGCCATTAGAATTTCCTGCCTGATGCCGCGGATCTTAATCCTGTTTGGATGGGTTATCTTGAGAAGTTCTTCCACTTCAAATGATGTTGCGTACCTCTGGGTCCTTCCGGGATATCCGAGGATCATGGCAAAATCACCCTCGTTGAGATCTTTCAGAGATACAGGAAGCCAGTGTTTTGGTTTGAGCGGAATATTCTCGGTTGAATATGAAGCAGGTTTGCCGTCGGGTCCGGAGTAAACCCTGAATACGCTGAAATCGCCCGTATGACGCGGCCATTCCCAGTTATCGGTGTCGAAACCGAACTTGCCTATTGAAGACGGGGGCGCACCTACAAATCTTACGTCATTGTACCTTTCATAAATAAGAAGGTAAAAGTAATTTCCTCCATAGAAGGAGGAGACTGTTGCCCTGTAGTGAGTTCCTTCAGCAGCCTTGCTTTCGATAACCTTGCGGGCTTCATTGATTGCAGAAGTTCTTTCCGCCTCGCTCATCCCGTCTTTAACTGAAGCCAGAATCTGATTCGTTACATCCTCAATCCTGATGAGGAAGGTGACGGAAAGATCCGGATTGGGAAGCTCCTGCTCCCGGGTCATCGCCCAGAATCCGTCTTTCAGGTAATCATGTTCGACTGAGCTGTGTGACTGGATCTGACCGTAACCGCAATGATGGTTTGTAAGAAGAAGTCCCTGCGATGAGACGATTTCACCTGTGCATCCGCCGCCAAATATCACAATGGCATCCTTGATGCTTGCATTATTCATGCTGTAAATGTCTTCGGCCGAGAGTTTCAGCCCCAGTTCGGTCATTTTGCCGATGTTGAGTTTCTCGATAAGCGGAAGGACCCACATACCTTCATCCGGAACAGCCTTTGTACCAAGGCTGGCAATCAGTGCAATAAAAAGCAAAAAATATTTTTTCATCATGGAAATCATTTAGGATTTTAAAAAAATAATCGTCAAAGATAACGCTAATATTTAAAATTCAATAGTGAGCTGAGTGTTGAACAGGGTAAAGGATTTACGGTGGTATGGAGAGATGCCGTCCTGACTTCTGACAATTAGTGAGGCAGTGATACCATTGTTTAAATTATGGATTCATAAGGTTATTCAAGTCAGAGTCCGAAGAGATAAATTGCAGATTTCTTAGCATTTATATTAAGAATATGGATCTCCATGAATTGATTCACCACGGATTTCACGGATAACACGGATAAAATCACGGATTTTATTATTTAAGATAATCCGTGCATTGCCCATGACCTCCGTCCTGACTTGTGACATCTCGTTAAATTAGTGCGGTTTTATTTTATACCACACTGAATATGATTAGTAAAAAAATCTTAAAATTGGTTTTTCCCTCACTAACGCATATTTTTGTTCTGAGCGTTGAAAGAGGCCTGTCGACTTGAGAATAAGTTCAGAGGATTTTGCTGCCAATCAGGTATTTAATGTATCTTTAACAGGCTGATATATAATCTCTTAACTTTCCCCTCCTTGACAAGGAGGGGTGGCCCGGGCAGTGGTTTTGTACGAGCCGGAATTCGATCCCGGGCCGGGGTGGTTGAGGAGAACCTCATGGTGATTATATCCAGATTGAAAAAGACAAAACAAGGGACAAGTTTCCTGAGGGTCTCGGCCTTACTGTACTTCGATTTGAAAACAGGTTGGTATTTCAGGATCCTGAATACATAATTAAAGAAATAAGAAATGCATTTAAAGGAGAGGATAAATGCTCTTAATTCTTGTTAAACTACTCTCCATGGCAATAACCACCCTGGCCCGGAAGTAAATCCCAGTCCGGTATAAAAAGCATTAGCCGGGCCACCCCTCCTTGCGAAGGAGGGGAAAGTTATGGTATTAAATATCTGCACATTAGACACCATATTGAGATTAAAATGATTTAAAACATGATAAAATGTTTATGAATCGGCGATATTGGCTTACAGGAATACAATCTGTTTCGCCATTCCTGCCGTTATCCCGATAGCTATCGGGACTCGATCAAGTTGGTATAAAATGAGCCTAAATGCATACCTGACGCACTAATTGTCACAAGTCAGGAGAATATTGATATCCAAGAATTTATTTACCACGGATATCACGGATGGAATCACGGATTTTATGATTTGATACAATCAGTGCATTACCCGTGTTCTCCGCGATCCCGATAGCCATCGGGACCGTGGTAAAATAACACAAACCATATTTGATTTTTCCCCGTTGCTGCGGTAAATATTTAAAATTCAATAGTGAGCTGAGTGTTGAACAGGGTAAAGGATTTACGGTGGTATGGAGAGATGCCGTGTTCAAGAATTGCCTCCCTGTGAAAGGATGTGGGATAACCCTTGTTCCTGTTCCAGCCGTAAACAGGAAATTTCTCATGAAGCCTTTCCATGTACTCGTCGCGAAAGGTTTTTGCAAGTACCGAAGCGGCTGCTATTGAGTAGTAGAGCCCGTCGCCCCTTATGATTGTCTTGTGGCCGATATCCCTGTACGGTACGAATCGATTCCCGTCGATCAGCAGGAACTGAGGCTGTTTGCTGAGACCTTCAATTGCAATGTGCATCGCCTTTATCGATGCCCTCAGTATGTTTATCTCATCAATCTCATGGTTGTCGACAAAGGCTACTTTCCATGCGATGGCCGTTTTCATTATCTCTTCCTTCAGCACAGCCCTCTGGCGCGCGGTCAGCTGCTTCGAGTCGTTCAGGACAGGATGTCTGTAGTTTTTGGGAAGGATGACAGCTGCGGCTACCACCGGACCGGCAAGGCAGCCGCGGCCGGCTTCGTCACACCCTGCTTCAATGAGGTTCCTGTAAAGACATGATTTCAGCATAGGGTAACTATTGGATAATCCGAATATATCGCCTGGTCAGTTGTATCAAGACAATGTAACCATGTTTTACCTCATAAGCGGACATAAAGGTATTAATTGTTTAAAAAATTCTAAATTTGTCCAAAATCCAAATAATGATAACTATAGAACAGATAAGGGACTTATCTGAACGCCGTGAAGCGTTGAGGAGGTATCTTTGACATTGATGGCAAGAATAATCAGATAAGGGAAAAGGAACTTATGCCCCAGATGCCCGGTTTCTGGGATGATCCGAAGAAGGCGGAGGAACTGCTCAGGGAAATTTCACAGATCAAAAGCTGGACTGAAGACTTTTCAAAGGTTGATCAGGGGTTCGAGGACCTTCAGGTGATCTTTGATTTTTACAGGGAGGGGGATGCTACCGAGGAAGATGTCGACAAACAGTACAAGCTCAGCCTGTCGATGATCGAAGACCTTGAGGTGAGAAACATGCTTCAGCAGGAGGAAGATCAGCTGGGAGCCATCCTGAAGATCAACTCCGGAGCCGGAGGCACGGAGAGCAACGACTGGGCTTCAATGCTCATGAGAATGTACCTCAGATGGGCTGAAAGGAACAATTACAAAGTACGCGAGCTCGATTTCCAGCCCGGTGATGAAGTCGGAGTCAAATCGGTCACCCTTGAGGTTGACGGGGAAAGGGCTTACGGCTACCTCAAAAGCGAAAACGGGGTTCACCGGCTTGTCCGGATCTCACCGTTCAATGCCCAGGGCAAGCGTCAGACTACCTTTGCATCGGTCTTTATCTCTCCTCTTGTCGACAATAACATCGAAATCGCTGTCAATCCGGCCGATATAACCTGGGAGACGTACAGGTCGAGCGGCGCCGGGGGACAAAATGTGAACAAGGTCGAAACTGCCGTCAGGCTCCGCCATCATCCGACGGGAATTGTGATAGAGAACCAGGAAACCCGGTCCCAGCTGAATAACAAGGAGAATGCCATGAGAATCCTCAAATCGCAGCTCTATGAACTTGAACTGCAGAAACAACGGGAGGAACAGGCAAAGATCGAAGGGGAGAAGAAAAAGATTGAGTGGGGTTCCCAGATCCGGTCATACACACTCCATCCCTACAAGCTGATAAAGGATCACCGCACGGGTTATGAAACGGGAAATGTCGGGGCTGTACTCGACGGCGACCTGAGCGAGTTCATCAAATCGTTTTTGATGGAGTTTGCCGGAAAATGACAAGACCGCACGACCGTACGACCGCAAGAATGCAAGACCGCAAGACTGCACGACTTTTTAAAACACGACTGACTTGAAACATAATAAACTATTTGAAAATTTTCCTCCTGTATCCACCGAAAAGTGGATGGCAAAGATCAATGCAGACCTGAGAGGAGCTGATTTCCGGGAGAAACTTGTCTGGAAGTCCAGGGAAGGATTCGAGGTGATGCCTTTTTACCGTGAAGAGGACCTGAAGAACCTTTCGCATGTTGACGGCCTTCTGCCCCTTATCCTGAGAAACAATGCAAAAGAAGGCGATTCCGGTGATCCCCTTCAGGGTGCTGCCCTGTGGCTGGTAAGACAGGACATCAGGGTGAACGACTATCAGGAAGCCAACCGGAAAGCCCTGGATATCCTTATGAAGGGGATTGATTCGCTTGGCTTTATTATTAGTGATCCCGAGACTATAAACGAGCAGAACCTGTCAGTTCTTCTCGAAGGAATCGACCCCGCAGGAGCAGAGATTAATTTCCTTTCGAACGGGAAAGCCCGCGAGATAATAGCATCATTGAAAGGTATATTGCAGAAAAAAGGTTACCATCCGTCATCCCAGAGGGGAGCCGTCGAGGCCGATCCGCTGGGAAGACTTATGGCAAACGGAACTCTTTGCATTCCTGTTAAGGATGGATTGGATTACCTGGCATCCCTTACACGGGAGACCGCTGCTCTTCCTTCATACAGGAACCTGCAGATCAATGGTTCTCACTTCACCAATTCAGGATGCAGCGCCGTTCAGGAACTGGCAATCAGCTTCTCGATGGCTGTCGAATACCTCTCTCAGCTTACAGACAGGGGATTGACTGCCGACGATATCGCTTCAAAAATCCGGTTCAGCTTCGGCATTGGGACCGATTACTTCATGGAGATCGCAAAACTCAGGGCAGCCAGGGTAATATGGGATGTTATCGCAGACTCTTATCAGCCGAATGACAGGAACAGCTTCAGGATGGAGATGCATTCCGTGACTAAAAAGTGGAACGACAAAGTTGCAGATCCTTATATAAACCTGCTTAGGACACAGACCGAGGCGATGTCGGCAATCCTGGGAGGCACCGATTCTCTTACAGTGAATTCTTTCGATATGTCTGCATGTCCGCCCGACGAATTCTCGGAAAGGATGGCAAGGAACCAGCAGTTGATTCTCAGGGAGGAATCATGGTTCGGAAAGGTAGCTGATCCATCAGCTGGTTCTTATTACCTTGAGAATCTGACTTCTCTTATCGCTGATAATACATGGAATTTGTTCCTTGAGATTGAAAAGGCAGGAGGATTTCTTGAAGCCCTGAATTCGGGATTCCTGAAAACGAAGATGGAAAATGCGATAACCGGAGAAACACTTAAATAAGCTATGAGGCCAAAATTCAAATATGAAGATCTGAAGAACAGGAAATCGACTCCGGCTGATTTACATGCACTTGGCGACGGCGGCGGACCCTGGACAACACCTGAAAATATTCCGGTAAAGGCATTCTACGGCAGGGACGATCTTGCCGGTATGGAGCACCTGAATTATGCTGCCGGTATTCCTCCGTTTCTCAGAGGCCCCTATTCCGGGATGTATGCAATGCAGCCCTGGACCATCAGGCAGTATGCAGGCTTTTCAACCGCAGAGGAATCAAATGCTTTCTACAGGCGCAATCTGGCTGGAGGCCAGACGGGCCTTTCAATAGCTTTCGACCTTCCGACCCACCGCGGATATGATTCGGATCATGAACGGGTGACCGGTGATGTGGGAAAAGCAGGGGTGGCCGTCGATTCAATCCTCGATATGAAGATCCTCTTCGACCAGATCCCCCTTAATAAAATGTCGGTCTCGATGACCATGAACGGTGCCGTTCTTCCGGTTCTGGCCTTTTACATTGTTGCCGCCCTGGAGCAGGGAGCTAAATACGAGGAACTTTCAGGAACCATCCAGAATGACATACTCAAGGAGTTCATGGTGAGGAACACTTATATATATCCTCCCGGATTCTCGATGCGCATCATTGGCGATATTTTTAAGTTCACCTCGCAGCGGATGCCGAAGTTCAACTCGATCAGCGTCAGCGGATACCACATGCAGGAGGCCGGAGCCACCTGCGATATCGAGCTTGCCTATACCCTGGCCGACGGTCTCGAATACCTGAGAACCGGCATCAACACCGGACTCGATATTGACAATTTTGCCCCAAGGATCTCCTTCTTCTGGGCTATCGGCATGAATCATTTCATGGAAATAGCAAAGATGAGGGCCGCCAGGATGCTCTGGGCTAAGATAGTAAGCGGATTCAATCCTAAAAACCCGAAATCGCTGGCGCTCAGAACCCACTGCCAGACATCCGGATGGAGCCTTACGGAGCAGGATCCTTTCAATAACATAGGCCGTACCACAATAGAAGCCCTTGCTGCTGCACTCGGGCATACCCAGAGTCTTCACACAAATGCCCTCGATGAGGCTCTTGCCCTTCCGACAGACTTCTCGGCTCGTATTGCAAGGAATACCCAGAAATATCTTCAGGAGGAGACAAATATCTGCAGGGCAGTCGATCCGTGGGCCGGGTCATATTATGTTGAATCCCTGACGCATGAGATTGCTCATAAAGCATGGGAACGTATTGAAGAAATAGAGAGCCTCGGGGGTATGGCCAAAGCAATTGAATCGGGCATTCCCAAGATGAGGATAGAAGAAGCGGCTGCAAGAGCCCAGGCAAGGATCGACTCGGGTCTTCAGACAATTGTCGGCACCAACAGGTACAGACTTGATAAGGAGGAACCTCTCGAAATACTCGAGGTCGACAACAGCGTTGTCAGAGATGCCCAGATCCTAAGGCTGCAGAAACTTCGCGCCGAAAGAAACGAAGACGAATGCAGGGCCGCACTCGATGCCATAACCAGAAGTGCCGAAACCGGTGAAGGAAACCTTCTTGAACTGTCGGTCGATGCCGCTGCAAAAAGGGCAAGCCTTGGAGAAATTTGTTATGCATGTGAAAAAATAGCAGGAAGATATAAAGCTGTGATACGTACAATTTCAGGAGCCTATTCCTCGGAGTATAAATCAGGCAAAGAGTTCGATGAAGCCAGGGCGATGGCTGCCGGATTTGCCGCAAAGGAGGGCCGTCAACCCAGGATAATGATCGCCAAAATAGGCCAGGACGGCCACGACAGGGGAGCCAAGGTGGTTTCAACAGGCTATGCCGACATCGGATTTGACGTGGATATCGGACCGCTTTTCCAGACTCCTGCAGAAGCTGCACGGCAGGCAGTTGAAAATGATGTCCATGTCCTTGGAATATCAAGCCTTGCAGCCGGCCATAAGACACTCATTCCACAGGTAATTGATGAACTGAAAAAAATGGGAAGGGAAGATATCCTTGTGATTGCCGGAGGTGTGATCCCACCCCAGGATTACAAGTTTCTTTACGACGCCGGTGTGGCAGCTGTTTTCGGACCCGGAACATCAGTGGCCCGGGCTGCAAAACAGATATTGGAGATCCTTCTTCATTCAACTGAATAACAGAAAAATGACCGGAAGTCCGGATTCTTTATTACTTAAATAAATGCCATTCCCAATGAGGGTAACCTTTGCAATCATATTTCTTGCCACGCTTTTTTCTTCTTCCTGCAGAAGCTCCTGGAACACCGTGGAAACGGCCACTACTGCAGTTGAAGCACAAAGCGTAAACCAACAGGTGAATTATGCCGATCCTTCAACATGGCTTCTCGGCTATATCAGTCCCGGAATGTTCTCAAATCCTCCCCACTCGGACTGGTATGTAAGGGGGAGAGACGAGTATAATCCCGAAGAGACTGTTATTGGTCAGCTCCGGAAAACAATCGGAGATGATCTTTCGATACTTGTTGTTCTGGGAACCTGGTGCCCCGACAGCAGGAGGGAGGTCCCCAGGTTTATGAAGATCGTTGAGGAAACGGGATTCCCGGTTGAAAGGATGGTCTTTGTGGGGGTCGACATTACAAAGCTTGCTCCCGTCGGGGGCTATGACACGCTTAATATCGAACGGGTGCCGACTTTTATTTTTCTCAGGAATAAAGTTGAAGCCGGACGCATCATTGAAACTCCTGTCACGTCTTTAGAACAGGATATGCAGAATATTCTGACAAGGAATGAAAACTAACGAAAATAACAGAACGTCATGGAAGATTTCACCAACAACACCGGACAACCCCAGGGACAAATACCAGGTCAGACCCCAAGACCGGCCGGGCAGACACTTGGAGTAGCTGCGCTTGTAACTGCAATAGTAACATTTGTAATTGCTGTAATCCCATGCGTGGGTCTTATAGCGGTTATTCCCGGTATAATTGCCATAGTGCTTGCTTCAGTAGGCCTGAGTCAGGCTGCAAAAAATGACTCTCCCCGCGGTGTGCTTCTGGCAGGTCTTATAATCGGTATTGTGGCAACTCTTATTTCATTGTCGCAGATAATGGTTGCAGGTAAAATCGGTGATAAATTCGACAAGGAATGGGGCGGTGATATAGAGAACGTTTTTAAGGATGTTCAGAAAGATGTACTCGACGGACTGGAGGATGCAAATGTCGACATAAGGATTGAAAACGGTGATGATACGATTAGCATAAAAGTGGGAGAAGGCAGGGAGAATCGCAGACGCCAGCTTGAGGAGCTTGAAGAAGGCAATACCGTGACCAATGACACTGCCGACAAAAACGAATAATGCTTTTTCCTCTCTGAAGCAAAGGATGATCTCTGAACCATACCTGTCAGTCAATACGGCACTGGCAGGAGTGTTGCTGTTCGTGTTTTTATATTCCGGTTTCTTCTCGCCCGTAAAGAACAATTATCCTGTTGTCTGTATACATGAGCGTCTAACCGGCGAACCATGCGCTTCATGCGGATTGTCTCACAGCTTCTCCCTTATTCTGCAGGGAAAGATCAGTGAAGCTTACAGATGGAATAGCAACGGAATGAGGGTTTTCATCTTCTTTGCTGCCCAGCTTGTCATGAGAATCGTGTTTTCAGTGTTTTACCTGAAACACCCTGAAAC
>JAVEXG010000126.1:0-1855 GCA_034004115.1 Bacteroidales bacterium
TCCGCTGCAGGCCTTAAACTTTTCGGTGAGACCGGCTTTTATCAGGACCTATTACCCGGATCTGGCAGTGAAGCTCCCGTTCAGGCAGGCGGAATCAGCATAATTGGCTCCTATGGACCATGGGCTGCCGGACTGATCGATAAAGAGCTGCCCCTTTATTCCTTCCGCCGCGACAGCTGGAAAAGCCTCGGGAAGTGGAAGAAGGCTGCTACAAGGAAATATTTCGACCGTCTCTCCATGCCGGAATTCGGAGGTCCGCCTCAGGCAACTGTAACAAGGGAATATGATTACGACGGTTTACATATTGAAGAATTGAGCTGGCCTTTGCCCAACGGCGGCCGGTCGGAAGCCGTGCTTCTCAAACCTGCTGATGCATCCGGGCGGCTGCCGGGAGTACTGGCATTTCACGATCACTCCGGAAACAAGTATTTCGGGACAGCCAAGATTGTAAGGACTTCCGATGACGAGCATCCCATGATGAAGGAACATAAGCAGAATCTTTATGAGGGACGGGCATGGGCAAACGATCTGGCAAAGAGGGGATATGTGGTTCTTGCCAGCGATGCCTTTCCGTTTGCAAGCAGGAGGGTGATGCTTAAGGATATTCCGGAGCGGCAGAGTCAGGGACTTAAGGATCCGGAGCCTGGAGATCAAGAAGGGATCGATGCCTATAATCGCTGGGCAGGACAGCATGAGCATATAATGGCAAAGTCGCTGTTCAGCGCCGGAACAACCTGGCCGGCAGTGTTCCTGGCCGAGGATATTAAGGCCCTTGATGTACTGTGCGCAAGGGATGATGTTGACAGTGATCGTATAGGCTGCTGCGGACTCTCGGGAGGAGGAATGAGAAGTGTATTCATCGGGGGCGCTGATGAACGGGTTAAATGCGCCATCCCGGTCGGATTTATGACCACCTGGAGGGATCTGGTAATGGATAAGGCAACCAGCCATACGTGGATGACATATGTCCCGCTTCTTCCCAATGAACTCGATTTTCCTGAAATTCTCGGATTGCGAACACCTTTACCGTCGCTTGTCCTTAACAACAGCGAGGATCCTCTGTTCACCAACAGTGAGATGAAGAGGGCTGATGAGATCCTGAAAAAAGTCTATGAAAAAGCCGGGGCGGCGGGCAATTACAAGTGTTCTTTTCATCCCGGTCCGCATAAGTTCGATGCCCCCATGCAGGCTGAAGCATTTGAATGGTTCGACAGGTGGCTGAAGTGAACATGATACGGGTTAAATTGTTTTATTGCCATAACCATTAAATAATTCCGTTATGGCAAAAGTAAGCACATATCTGAATTTCCGTCGTGAAACGGAAGAAGCGTTTAACTACTACAAGTCAGTCTTCGGCGGAGAATTTCAGGGAGCAGTATCCCGCTTCCGCGATATCCCGCCTTCAGAAGACTTGCCACCCCTGCCTGAAGAAGACAAGGATCTGATAATGAATATTGCATTGCCGATCCTTGGCGGGCACCTGCTAATGGGGACCGATGCCCCTGAATCGATGGGATACAAGGTCAGTTTCGGAAATAATGTTTATATCACCCTCCATCCCGACACAAGAGAAGAGACCTTACGTTTGTTTAGTGCTCTGTCCGAAGGCGGTCAGGTGGAACAGGAACTCCAGGATATGTTCTGGGGAGATTACTACGGTAGCCTCAAGGATAAATATGGGGTTCAGTGGATGTTCAACTGTGAAGAAAAGAAATAGCCTGGCTTCAGGTTGGCAGTTGGCAGTCAGTCAAGGCGGGGCGTGAAGGCGTTAGGGCATGAAAGAGACGAAGAGACTAAGGGACAGAGGGACTTAGAGACGTTTTAAAGGTCTTAATACTAGAGTTTTACTCCGTGT
>JAVEXG010000126.1:1955-3171 GCA_034004115.1 Bacteroidales bacterium
ATCAATTTTTACACCTCGGTATTCGGCACAGGTTCGGATATTATCGGCATCTCCAGATATTCAAAAGGTGACAACGATACCGAGGGAACAATAAAGCATGCAGAATTCAATCTGGGACATCAGGCTTTCATGGCTATTGACAGTTCGTACATGCATAAGTTCGGATTTAACGAAGCCGTTTCAATAGTGGTTGAATGCGAAACCCAGGAGGAAATCGATTATTTCTGGGATAAGCTGACGGAAGGAGGGGAAGAAGTTCAGTGCGGATGGCAGAAAGACAGGTTTGGTGTTTCGTGGCAGATAGTTCCCACAGTTCTTGCCAGTCTGATGAATGATCCCTCCAGATCGGAGAGAGTTGTAAATGCTTTTCTCAAGATGAAGAAGTTTGATATTGAGAAGCTGTTGAAGGCATGATTATCCTATCGGGGGCAGGCTATCACTTATCTTATTATTTCTTAACCCATCTCCCTGTCTGTTAATTGTCTTCCATCTCAATGCATCGTGATTCTTGAGTCATGCGTCTTGAATCCTGTGTCTTGGGCAATGTGTCATTTCACGCCCCATGTGTTAGTTCCGGTCAAGGCTGGAGGCCTTGAAGTCCAATAGCCACGGTTACATCCGTGGTAAATTGCAGTCATTATGTTGCCAACCCCGGAGCGGGTTGAATAAAAAAAAAAACGATGAGTTACCCTGTCCGGATTATTTCGCCCCATTCGGGGCTCAGTGATCATGGGGCCCAATAAGGACGGGCTACGCCCATCCCTATATTATGCCAGGCCTACGGCCTGAGACCAGGCATTGGAGGATCACCGCCCCGATCAGGAGCCATAAAGTAGTACCATTTAAGGTGGAGGGGTCAGGGGTAGGGCTAAGTCCGAATGATGAAGTATAAAATTACAAGAATGTTTTTTTAGGAATTTTTATTATTTTTGCACTCCGAATACATGGTCGGTTGTCCGAGTGGCTAGGAATCGGTCTGCAAAACCGGGAACGGCGGTTCGAATCCGCCACCGACCTCAACTAAATCCCCCCTGAGCGAAGCGAAGGAGGGATTTTTTGTTTGCGAGCCGACACCCGTTTTCGAACCGAAGGATCGCAAACAAAAAATACCGTAGCCCGATGCAATCGGGCAGGGGGATTTAGTTGAAGGGTCCCCCCAAACCGGATCACCGGAGGTAATCCACCCGAAGACTTTAGACGAAGGGACGAAGAGACG
>JAVEXG010000126.1:3271-10336 GCA_034004115.1 Bacteroidales bacterium
GACGAAGGGACGAAGAGACGAAAAGACGGAGGAATGTATTCCATGGAACATTCCACAAATTTCTTACGATCTAATGTATATATGACTATTCTTAACCCAGCATCGTACCAATTGAAAAGCCTATGACGGCACCTGCAAAAACTCCTTTCCATGAATTCTTTCCTGCATCTCCAATACCAGGCATGAGTTGACAGGTTCATAGTAACGTAAACACCTGAACCATCTTTAGCACATTATTTGTATCTTATTCATTTATGTAATACCGCTATTTTTCAGATCGTCAGTTAACAATAAAATCCAAAGAAAATGAAAAACCTGAAATTCATAACAGGATTGGGTTGCGGGGTCATAGTTGGCTTGATCTTGTTCGCAATCGTGTCATTTAAGCCGGATCCGGCTGTCCCACTTCCTCAGTCATCGAGCAGGATAAGCAGCATCAGTTCGACACCCGGGGTGTACAGGCTGAATGTTGATAATGCTCAATATGTTGTAGTTATCAGCTCCGGCGGGGGAACGGCTATTGTAAGGCACAGGTAACAAAATGCGGATCAGCAGAACGTGTTCCGGAATTATCAGTCGAAATGCAGGAAGTCGATTATCATTCCTTTAGTAGCTGCATTATTTCTTCCAGTTTTGGGGAGAGGATTATTTCAGTCCTTCTGTTCCTGGCTCTTCCTTCAGCAGTTTCGTTATCAGCCTTTGGGAAATACTCTCCTTTACCTGATGCTGTTATCCGCGTTGGGATGATTTTGTAATCCACGGTTAATATCCTGACTATTGAAGTCGCCCTTGCCACACTTAAATCCCAGTTGTCTTTATAAACCGCTGTTTTTATGGGAATATTATCAGTATGTCCTTCGACAAGAATGTCGATATCGGTATTCTTGTTAAGAACTTCTGCCAATACATTTAAAGCCTCTTTCCCCTTTGCCTCGACTGCGGAACTACCTGATCTGAACAGAAGTTTGTCGGACATTGAAACATAAACTTTACCGTTTATTATTTCCACTGATAATTCATCGGGATTGAATCCCAGTAAAGCATTTCGCAAAATACCGTTAAGCCTTCCTGTGATGGAATCCTGCCTTGCTATAACCAGTTGCATCTCCTCAAGTGCTCTCTCTCTTTCAGAAAGCAATTTTTCTTTTGCATTAAGCTCATCTGATTTTGCTTTTAAGGTTCTGGCAAATTGGTCGGTTTGCGATAAATTTTCGTCAATCAGGCTGTTGTATGACTGCTGCAGTTCGTTGTTTCTGATTGTCAATTCATTGTATCGGGCAGTAAGATCTTTGTTACTGTTCGTGAGATCAGAAATTGAATTCTTTAATCCGGTATTTTCCTTTTCCTTGTCAGCAAGACTTAAACATAAGTAATCTCTTTCTCTTACTGTGGTTTTCAGATTTTTGCTCCAGGTGACAGGTTGTTTTGAAGGCCTTGATTCCCCGCACCTGTAGACAGGAGCACATGAACCTAATATTACCAATAATGTGATAGGGAGAAACAGAAACTGTAACTTCTTCATTTGATTTATGTTTGGTTTGACATGCATGGCAGCGAATGGTATTTATTATTTGTCAGGTCCTTATTATAAAGAAATGCCCGTCAATTAAACGGGCATTTGAAACAAGGATTATAAAAAAATGAAAAAAAGTTCATTTAAGTATCATCCGGCAATTACCAATATTGTTTCCATTGCTGAGGATCTGAATTCTGTATTCGCCTTTTGCCAGTTTGCTTTTGGGTGAATAACTTAGAACAACCTGACGAGACTCTTCAAACTCACCTGTTACCGGGGAAAGGCTCGCTGTAAAATTTCTTGAGTCAAGAGGGATGAACCAGGAAATTGCCGTATCATCCGAATTGACTGTTGTACCTGTTGGAGTTACAATCTTAAAACTTATTTCTTCGGTGAGGCTTTGGGGTACCTCAAATGTCATATTTAGTTTTTTGGCACGGGATGCACATATTACAACTCTTTCAGTTTTCTTTCCCCTCGTTGCAGTAACCAGGAAATTGTCTGTATTATACAACTGCGTCCTTTGAACCTGATCGGCAAGCTTGCTCTTTTCAGCTTCCAGTGAATTAATCGAGCTTTCGAGGTTTTTGGTCTGAGTCAATAATCTGTCATTATCCGATTTAAGCTGGGCAAATTCCTTTTCAAGTTCTTCCTTCGTTTTTTTCAGCTCCTCCAATTCACTGGCATTGTTTCGCAATGCGCGATTATCCCTTGTAAGAGAATTGATCCTTTTATCGCTTTCATCAATCTTCAGTCTTGATTCTGAAAATAGTTTTTCATTTGCATCACTCTGTTGTCTCAACGCGGAAAGATCTGCCCTCAGTTTCTCCAGATCGGTCTCAAATTTTTGTTTTTCAACAAGAAGAGTTTCTGAAATGCTCTTTTCGTTCGCCAGACTTTTTCTGTTCTTGGTGTTTTTGCCAATTGCGACAATCAAACCGAGAATCAGAAGAGCAATAATTGCAGCTCCCAGGTAATTGATTGTTTTCTGGTTCATACTTTCTTAATTATTAATTTACTTAGTTCAATACCAAATTATAACAAATGAGTTCATCCATTCCAATAGCCTCACTGCATTACTTTAACCGGAAGTTAAATTTTCAAGTCGCTTAACAAAACTATTAATGAATTACTTTAATCATGATTAGAAATTGATTAGAAATTAATTAGAATATTCTAAAATATGGAATACTTTCCTTCCGTATTGTAATTTTGTAGAAATTGACCAGATAAGATGGGCAACATTAAAGTATTGATTGTTGAGGATGAACAGCGTCTTGCGGATATCCTGAAAATGCAGCTGGAAGAATCCGGATATATGGCGGATATAGCATACGATGGATACGTTGGTAAGCAATTGGTTGAAAAAAATAAATATAATCTTATCATTCTCGACATTAACCTGCCATTAATTAATGGATATGATTTATGCAAGGAGATACGAAAGACCAACAACCAGATTCCGATAATTATGCTTACTGCTTTCGGGACGCCAGACAATAAAGTTGCAGGATTCGAGGCAGGGGCTGATGATTATATTGTCAAACCATTTGATTTCAGGGAATTGCTGGCACGTGTTAACGTGTTTTTAAGGAGGTCAGATACCAACCTGCAAACATCGAGAAAGATTGGGATTGCCGACCTCGAAATGGATTTGAACACCAAAACGGTAACAAGGGCGAACCGAAAAATTGATCTTACCGGCAAGGAATCTTTGCTTCTGGAGACTTTTTTAAAGAACAGAGATAAACTGCTGACCCGTGAATTTATCATAGAACAGGTATGGGGTATTGAGTTTGACCCGAACACAAATATTATTGATGTCTATGTAAATTATTTAAGGAAGAAAATTGATAAGGACTTCTACCCAAAGCTGATTCACACGAAATTCGGGTTTGGCTTCTATTTCAGCGAGAATGAAATTTAGACCATGAATATAAAGGCAAGACTGGTTTTTCAGTTTACACTGATTGTTGCCGGAATCTTATTGTTTTTCTCTCTGCTTGTGTATTATTCTTCATACACAAGCCAGCTTGCAAAATTCAGGCAAGACCTTCTTGATTCTGCCCGAAACACTGCCACCTTGTTTATCAATGTTGAAGAAGTTGATTCCACTTTACTGAAAAAAATTCAGCAATCCACCATATCCTGGGAAGAACAGGAATTAGCCATTACTGATTCTGCTTTTAATCTGAGATACGGTGACAACGTCAGGTATCTCACCGATAATGAATTGCTATCCCGCTATGCCGATGGTGATTTAAACTATTTTTCGATCGAGGACAAGGACGGGGTTTTCTACAGGCATATTTATGACAACTCTGAATTTTATGTGTTTGCTTTAGCATCCGACAAGTCCCGTGCTGAAAACCTGGATGGTCTTCTTAAAATTCTTTTCTGGAGCATACTTTTCAACATTTGCCTGGCGGTCCTGTTTTCATATTTTTTTGCCCGCAGGTCAATAAAGCCGATTTCACATATTATAAAGAATGTCAAGGAAATTAATTCTTTAAAACTTGATAAAAGGCTTGATGAAGGCAACAAGAAGGATGAACTGGCCCAGTTGGCAATTACTTTCAATGAAATGCTTACCAATCTGGAGATTGCTTTTAAAAGTCAGGAAGACTTCGTATCTAATGCTTCCCATGAATTACGGACTCCATTGACGGTAATGATTGGCGGAAGTGATTACTTTTTAAGTCGTGAAAGGAATAAGGAAGAGTACATTGCACACATCTCAGGATTAGTTGACGACCTTAAAAAACTGAATGCACTTGTTACCAGTTTGCTTGAACTGGCACAAATAAATAAGGATAAAAGTATAGGGTTTTCGGATGTCCGTATTGACGAAATTGTATTTAGTGCAATTCAGGATATAAGCACAAAGTATCAGGGACGCAAAATTGTGCCAAAAATACAGTATCCGGAAAGCAGAAATGAACTTCTTGTCTGCGGGAATTTCGGCATTCTTGAAATTGCCTTCAAGAATCTGCTTGATAATGCCTGCAAATTTTCCCACGACGATGTGGGAGTAGAGTTTGTAATTACAGAAAGGCTGATTAAAATCACTATCTCAGATACGGGTATTGGTATCCCTTCTGATGAGGTTGGAAATATCTATAAACCTTTTAAGAGGGCATCCAATGTAAGGTTCATTGGTGGATTTGGCATCGGCCTTTCCCTTGTTTCAAAAATAATTGAAATCCATGATGCAGATCTGGAGATCAGAAGCAAGGAGAACGAAGGAACTATAATACAGCTGAGTTTCAAAAGATTGCGGTAATCAAATATTTTTCACTTTACATTCATGCACACCTGAATTATTGTAATACCTCAAGGTTTGAGGTTTACTTAGAAATAAGTCCACCATTTCCCTACCGGTATTTTTTCATGACTTAAGGCGCTTCTAAAATTTAGTCTGGTGGTAAAGATATTGTTCTGCTTTAACCACTGGCTTAACGGTCCCGATGGCTATCGGGACCGCGAAATCCGTGGTAAATATCGGTCGTGATAACCGCTATATTGACAAACTTTTTCTTTGAGTGGTTTCGTAAAAATAACCTAAATTTACTTTGCAATGATACCGGTATAAATGGAAAACTGTGATCAGGAACCGCTTGCTTCGGCTCCGGGCGCTGACATAGACACATTTGAAAGGCTTTACGGGAAATACTATGTATATCTCTGTATGATTGCCATGCATATTGTCCGAAACAGGGATGATGCTGAGGAAATTGTATCAGATGTCTTTGTAAGGCTATGGAGTTCAGCCGACAGACTCAAAGAGATCAGGTCAGTGAAGGCCTACCTGGTAAAAGCAGTTCACAATACCTCATTGAATTATATCGAACATAACAGGAAATTCAGGCAAACAGAAAGCATAAATGCCCGGGATCTGAATATTCTGGCCTGGGACAGCGACTATCCTGTCGGACAGCTTTATGAAAAAGAACTGCTTGATATTATTGTTAAAGGCGTTGAAGAGCTTCCGGATTCATGCCGTGAAATATTTCTCCTGAGCCGCGACAAAAATTTGAAGTACAATGAAATATCTGACAAACTAGGCATATCTGTAAACACTGTCAAGACTCAGATGAAGATTGCGCTTTCCGGACTTCGGGAGAAAGTCAGTAAATATATGGTTAGCTGACCTTTATTATACTTGCATTTTTTTAATTAAAAATAATCCAATCTCTTTTAACCCTCTCGCTAATTTTTATTGTCTTAATGCTATGGGAAATGACGGATACAATAAATCTGAAGAAGATTTGATTTGCGGTTACCTGCAAAACGAGCTGACAGGAGAAGAAACCTCCCGGCTGATCAGGTGGCTGGAACAGGATAAAGAAAATAAGCGGTTGTTTGATGATATGTCGGACCTGTGGGTAACAGTCCGGGCAGCTTCAGCTAATCCCGGCTTCGATGCCCGGGAAGGTTTCCGCAAATTCAGGGCAAGAATTAACCCCGCGAATAATAAGCAGGAAAACAAAATGAAAACAGTCTGGCTGAAAACTCTTGTCAGGTACGCTGCAGCAATTATAATTGCATTCTCGGCGGGCGGAGTGTTATTCTGGTTTGCCGGCAAAAACAGCGTGACCCCTGTGAGCCAGAGCATAAATACGCTTGTGGTGCCCCTGGGCTCGCGGGCATCGTCTACGTTGTCCGACGGTACAGTTGTTACACTGAACGCAGGGAGCACCCTGAATGTAAGCCGCGATTATGGGATTAATAACAGGATAGTCCGGCTCGAAGGCGAGGGATATTTCAATATTGCCAGAGACACCAGTAAGCCCTTTGTGGTACAGACTCCCTTTCTGAGTGTCAGGGCGCTTGGAACGGAGTTCAATATTAAGGCTTACTCCGTTGACAGAACAATTGAAACTACTCTTGTCAGCGGTTCCGTTCAGATAGAACCGGTTAAGGAGATTAACCAGGGTAAGATAACCGTGCTTAAACCTAACCAGAAAGTTACATTTTACAAAGAAGATTCTGTCTTTATAAGCGAATCGGGAGAAGGAAAAAATGAGGCTCCATCCCGGCCTGAATCAGTAAAAAGGATAAGGACCGCGACTCCGGCCCGGCTGGTAACGGAGGATGTAAATGTCGATCCTGTTACCTCGTGGAAGGAGAATCGCTGGATATTCGAACAGCAGAGCCTTGCCCAGATTGCCGTCGACCTTGAACGGAAATTTGATGTTCAGATAGTGTTCGATTCTGAAAAGCTGAAATCCTACAGGTTCACAGGCACAATACTGGCTGAACCGATCGAACAGGTCCTGGTGGCATTAAGCATGACCGCGCCTATTGATTACAAGGTCAGGGGACGGGTGGTGACTTTATCAGAGAATAAGGACTTCATCGAAATAAACAAGGACCTGTATTCAAACAGACATTAAATACCCTATACTAACCTAAACCTCCTGCCTATGAAAGAATTAAGAAGACTCATTTAAACGAAGCGCAGGATGCTGTCACATCCCGCGCCGGGTTTCAGAAAGAATTACCAATGTAGCTTTTTGGTGAGCAACACATTGGCTTGTCAAACTTAA
>JAVEXG010000127.1:0-2767 GCA_034004115.1 Bacteroidales bacterium
TCCAGTAAACCAGGTATTTTCTTTTCCGAAGCCGACCAGCCTTTATCAATTTTTGTCAGCATCTCCATATCATCCGGACCAAGTGATTCCGTTGAATAATCAGCTGCATTACCTGCAATTTCAGGTATTTTTGTCATGTTGACTCCTTCCTGAAACCAATAATAAGGAGAAAAATCAATTCCAATCGTGATCAGCTTGTTCCTGACAGATTGTAAAATCAAGCCATGCCGAAGCCTTGTCATTATTTTTTGTGCGAATGATGCTTCAGTCTTTTTTTCTTTTTTACTGCTCATTTCCCAATTCATTTCTCGTCATAAACACGACCATATTTACCATTGCCGCACTCCATCTTCATTTTTAACCTGAACTCCTCCGAAGACATTACTTTCCTGTCATTTGCCTCGGCAAGAACATGAATCCTTTTAATCAGGTCAATATTACCCGCTAATTTTGATCTTGATGTATCAAACCAAATATTATCCTCAAGTCCAACCCTCACTCCTCCCCCGATTGCAATTGATACTGAGTTCATCATCAGCTGGTGTTCTCCTATCCCCGCTATACTCCAGAGTGAATTATCGGGAAGATCACGAATCATGATTCCGGCGTACAAAATGTCAGCCTGGGCGCAGGCGATATTCCCAAATAAAAGATTAAAATAATACGGAGGAGTAAGCAGTTCTTTCTTTATCAGATATTTAGCAAAATTAATCATTCCGGCGTCAAATGCTTCCAGTTCCGGTACTATTCCCAGATTCTTCATCTTCGCGGCCAGATTCTGGATCATATCCGGAGTATTGATACTTGCCACTTTATTGAAATTCAATGAGCTAAGAGTCAGGCTTCCCATGTCAGGCTTTAAGTCTCCAGACAGATCCAGGGCTTCAGAACGCTCCTCAAATCTATTAAAGGTTCTCCCGCTGAGTGAAACACAGATTACCAGGTCAGGAGCAAATTTCCTTATTCCTTCGATCATACTGGCATAAACCTCTTTCCTGAAGGTTGGTTCTCCGGTCTGCTGATCCCTGGCATGGAGATGGACCTTGGTAATGCCAAGCTCCCATGCCACATGAACGTCCTCAACAATTTCCGAAATGGAAACTGGCACCTTTGGTGTCATACCCTTTGTGGGAATCATTCCTGTCGGGGTAAAATCGATAATTAGGTTCTCTGGCATGTTAAGTTATCGTTTTGAATTCTACCTGTCAATCCAAACCTCTTGTTATAAAGTGGTAAATGGAAATAATGATTCTATTTCTGTTTGTTCCCGGCAGCACTAATGACCTTCCTGAATGTTTCGTTTGCCATGTAACCTCCGTACATCAGGTCGTTTGAATTGATTCCGTAATCGGAATTGCCCTCGATCAGAACGGGACCGCTCTCCCCTATGCCGACATCCCAGCCAACGAGCCTCAGATCGGGCATAAAAGAAGCTGCCTTTGCTGCAAGATCCATAGCCTCCTGAAAGTAGGGAACGGGATAACCTTCAAACCTGATCCCGGTTAAAGGATGCTCTGTCAGAACATCAACTCCCATGAGTTTGATCTTAGAATAACCAAAGCGCTTCAACCTTCCGGAATCAGCTTCGATCCCCACCCCGCAGCCACCTGAAATTACATTGTCGACGACAGCATCATTTGTACTCATCTTGAGAAATCCGGAAATAACTTCAATCTTTCCGTCATCGCCGATGAATGTATCTAACCTGATGGTGTTCAATGAAGCCGGACTAAGCCTTTCAAGATCCGGATGCTGCTTCACCTTTTCCTGAAATATGAATGCCGAGTCCTTCACACCTGAATACACATCCCGGATCAACTGATCGTTGGATTTTAGATCAGTCCGCATAATGGAATGGATATTCCTCCCGCTTGCACTGGAATAGGTCTTCTTAATGAAAAGTCCATCGCAGTCGGGATTATTCATGAAAACATCTTCAATCTGCACTCTGAAATCATCCAGGCTGTCGATATCCACCGGATTATTGTCTGCGATGAATCGGTTTCTGTGATTATACATCAGAATTTTCGGCAGAGGAAGCTCGAATTGTCCATAAAACAAACTGAAGTACAATTTATTATCCAAAACGTCCTTGACCTTTCCGTCATTTAGTGCCGGAGCAATTTTCATGGCGAGTCCGTTGGGGACGAAATCACGGATGTTCGTCATTCCCTTCTTGAACAGATAACGGCTGAAATAATGTACAGGCATTTCCCTGTGATGGATCAGCAGATTCATATTGTCGTGCAAAATTCCTGTCAAAGGCTTCCTGTCAGGATCCTTCAGTATCTCAACCATCATCTGAGCCCTGGTGCGTTTAAAGATCTGTCGCATAGTTGTAAGTGAAATAGAAAATATTGATGAGCAATTCCCCGGTGAATTATAAAAACGATGAGATAAAATAAAAAGTATACTGCACCTGATTGTTTAACTGCATTTTAATTCAGATTTTAGAAACCAAAGGAAAATAGTGACAGTTCATAATCAAAAGTATTATACTTTACCCCACAAAATCAGGCGTTAGTCAAAAATCTGATTATTAGCTATTTAGGACAGATCAATTATATGTACATTTGACTGAGCCGGTTTTCCATACACTGTCAGTCCGTTGCTGGCCCACAGCTCTCTGTTGACAGCAGGATTACCGGCTTCTTTTTTGCAAATTTTGTATTTTTTTTTATCTTTGGATCGGGCCGGCAACTATCACTGATTCCATTTCTGGAAATTAGCACAATTCACATACTGATTAACTACCAAACAAACAGTT
>JAVEXG010000127.1:2867-10173 GCA_034004115.1 Bacteroidales bacterium
TGAACATTTTTTTTCATATATTGTTGAAGCAGAAACAACAATCAAACTCAATCAAAATGACAGCAAGAATCGGACTTCTGGTATTTTTTCTTACAGTTTCGACTGCCACAAACGGGCAGCAGGGATTATTCGTAGGTGATATTGCACCCGGATTCAAGGCTCCGGCAGATAATGGAATGACCTGGGATATAAACGACTATCTTGGCACCAACTATATCGTGATTTACTTCTATCCGGCCGCTATGACCGGAGGATGCACCAAACAGGCATGTTCGTACCGCGACCACAGGGATGATCTTCAAAAAGCCGGTGCAATTGTGGTTGGTGTAAGCGGTGACAAAATTGAAAACCTTAAAATCTTCAAGCAGGCTGAGAACCTTAATTTTCCTCTTCTATCGGATGAAAAAGGAGAAATTGCCAGAGCATTTGGAGTGCCGGCAAGCGAAGGAGGAACAATCAAGCGAACCTTCAGCGGTATCGAGCATGATCTGACAAGAGGTGTAACTGCAAAGAGATGGACCTTTATAATCGGAAAGGACAAAAAAATAATTTACAGGAACGATTCTGTCGATGCAGAAAAGGATGCGGAAGAAATACTTGGTTTCCTGAAGCTTCAGGCCGGCAAGTAACTCCAGGTGTACTTGCCCGGCTGCATCAGACTGCAATTTCATCCTTTCTCACAGCTATTGTATACATTCAGGTACAATAATTACAGGCTGATTCTGTTATTAAAAATAGAATTAGTTTATTACAACAAATCAGACGATGAGAAAGATACTGATCATACCCAATTTTGTTCTGTGGTGCATCTTCTACGCAATGTTTTTCGTCCCCTATCTGATGATAGGAAGGATAAGGGAAAGGAACCTGCCTTTCATGAACCAGGGCAAAAGCTGTGATCAGGAAAATTGACTGAATTCCCCGCCGGCAAATTCCTTCATTAGCAAAATAAAAAACCCCGCAACAGAATGCGGGGCTTTTTTTGATATCTGATGACCCTTTCCGGTCTATTCTTCAAGATGCTTCCGGATCTCCGGTACAATAACTTTTCCGTCAACCGGCTTTCTTATAAATCCTTTAACACGGAACCAGTACGATTTGCCGTCTTCAGCCTTGTAATCAACACCCGCGGTTCCGTCCTCACTGTTCCTGATCAGCAGCACTTCAAGAGCCCTGAAATTGGGAACCCTTCTCATCTCCCTTGCTGCTTCGCGTAAATTGGGATTATATGTCTCCTGAACCTCTATTGAAGACTGGATAAGAATAGGAATATCCATGTATTCAGGAGTGTCGAGCATTTCTCTTGCCATCTCGAATCCCTCGAAACGGGAAGTCATCATAACATCGAGTATTGCCAGGTCGGGCTTCACGCGTCCAAGTTCCGCGAGTCCCTCCTTTTTATTGCTGGCTGAATAAACATCGTACCCGGCCTTCTTAAGAATTGAATCTATAACATCGATAACATCAGCATCATCATCAACGATAAGTATTTTATATTTTGATTTCGTTTCCATTAGTATGTTGTTTTTCGTTTGATAAAAATAAGTGATTCCAATCTGACTGCAGCCAGGGATCAATAAGCGCTCCAGCCTCCATCGACTGCAAGCACCGTGGCATTCACAAAGCTCGAATCATCGCTTGCAAGAAATAAAGCAACCCTGGCGATTTCCTCAGGTTCACCTGCCCTTGGATTGAGAGCCATACCTGTCATTATGCGATCATTGACAAGAGGAGTGATCTTCTCATAGTCGATTGTCTCCCCAATGCTTGTATTCACAGCGCCGGGGGCTATGGCATTGCATCTGATGCCCGACTTCGAATAAAGGTATCCGGTGCTTCTGGTGAGCCCAACCAGGGCGTGTTTGCTTGTAGTGTAGGCGGCACCAGCTGCACCTCCCTTAAGTCCGCCGATTGAAGCATTATTGATAATGACTCCCCTCCCCTTCTGAAGGAATACCTTAATGGCACTGCGCATAGCCTTGAACGGACCCTCGACATTGATCTTCATCACCCTTTCCCAGGTCGCATTGTCAACTTCCCCGGCAGGCTGGAAATTGTCCATTATGCCGGCATTATTGACAAGAATGTCAAGTGTTCCGTAGGTACTGACAGCCGTTCTTACCATGTTTTCAATATCCTCCTCATTTGCAATGTTTGCAATGAGGATAGTAACCTCACCTCCCTTATCTTCTATCTCTTTTTTAAGAGCTTCGAGCCTTTCCCGGCTGATGTCGGTCGCCACCACCCTGCTTCCCTCTTCGGCAAAAAGCATTGCAATAGCCCTTCCCATTCCGGCTCCTGCACCAGTCACAATTGATACTTTGTTCTCAAGTTTTCTCATATAACTTATAAATTAATAATTTTCCCTTCTGTTAATAATTTAACAATCAGCAGGCAACTTGGTTCAAGCAAATGCAAATAATTATCAGTGATATGACCGGCTTTGCTTAAAATGAAAACAGGACTTCGGAAAGGTTAAATCCGTCATGGTTAACTATCGGTTGACAGATTATATTTTTGGTCAAAAATGAGTACTTTTGCAAATTAAAATACGAAGGGCATTGAAGAAACTCGATAAGTTCGTACTTAAATCATTTATCGGTCCGCTCATACTCACATTCTTCATTGTGCTTATCATCCTGATATTGCAGTTCCTGTGGATGTATATTGATGAGCTTGCCGGCAAAGGTCTTGAACTGATTATAATGGCCGAACTCCTGTTTCAGTTCTCCCTTACATTCGTGCCCATGGCGCTCCCCCTGGCAATTCTGCTGGCATCGCTGATGACTTTCGGAAATATGGGGGAATACAGCGAGCTGACTGCCCTCAAATCATCGGGAATACCGCTGGGCCGTATAATGAGGCCTCTGATTATCCTGATATCTGCAGTCTGCATTGTTTCCTTCTTTTTCTCAAACAACGTTCTGCCGTATGCAAACAGACAGGCAAGGACCCTCCTGCAGGATATCAGGAGGAAAAGGCCGGATATCAACCTGCAGGCCGGTACCTTCAATAATGACATCGACGGTTTCAGCATCAAGATAACTGACAAGGATCCGGAAACAAACCGTCTCGACAGGGTTTATATTTATGACCACCGGAAAAACCGCGGAAACAGCGATGTAATATATGCCGACTCCGCCTACATGAGGGTCACTCCCGACGAAACAGCAATGTCGATGGTTATGTATAACGGCTACTCATACAGTGAAATGCCGGAAAGAGAACCGGGTGGTGAGGAGAAAAAGCATCCTTTCAGGAAAGACGTTTTCGGGGAACAGACGATTGTAGTGTCGCTTTCGGGATTTGATCTGGAGAGGACCGAAATTGACCTTTTCAAGACCAATGCAGCAATGAAAAACATTGCACAGCTCACCCAGGACATTGATTCCCTGAATAAAAGATACACAACAAAGGTGAATCAGAATTTCAATGAGTTCTCACGTACCCTTCTGTTCACCGAAAGAAACCAGAATGCCCAGGCAGACTCGGCAAATCTGTCAGGAGTAAAGTCTGTTCCCGAATTCAACACCAGAGTCCTGTACGATTCACTAAGGGTGATTGAAAGGAAGACTGCAGTATCAAGGGCAATTGCAAACGTAAAAAGCGCCAGCAACTATCTCTCAACTCAGGGTGAAAGTCTTCATACCGATGTCAAATTCATCAAGCGCTATGAGGTGAACTGGAACAAGAAATTCACCCTCTCGGTTGCCTGCCTTGTCTTTTTCCTTATAGGAGCCCCGCTTGGGGCCATAATAAGAAAAGGCGGACTGGGAACACCGGCTGTCATATCGATACTTTTCTTTGTGATCTGGTATGTAATATCGCTGTCGGGAGAAAAGCTTGTTGAAGAGAATCTTGTAAGTACTGCTGCCGGCATGTGGGCGTCGACATATATCCTTCTCCCCATCGGTATTTTCCTTACCTACAAGGCTTCGAGTGATTCTGTAATAATGAATATTGATACATATTTAGTGTTTTTCAGGAAGATAAAGGATTACCTTTACAGGCTGTTTATCATCGGAACGAAACGCAGATCGTCCGTTGAAGGAAAAAAATTCTGATAAAAATGGAAATTAAGCTTAACACGATTGAAGAAGCCATCCAGGACATCCGTTCAGGAAAACTGATTATTGTTGTGGATGACGAGGACAGGGAGAATGAGGGTGATTTCATCTGTTCGGCTGAACTAATAACACCGGAACTGGTAAATTTCATGGCCAAGCACGGCCGCGGACTCATTTGCGTTGCGCTTCCCGAGGAAAGATGCGAAGAACTCGAACTGGATCTCATGGTGGGAGTCAACACTTCACTTCACGAGACCCAGTTTACGGTGACCGTTGACCTTCTGGGATCTGAAACCTCCACGGGGGTGTCAGCAAAGGACAGAGCCCTTACAATCAAGGCGCTTGTAGATCCTTCAACAAAGCCTTCCGACCTCGGACGTCCCGGTCATATATTCCCGCTCAAGGCAAAATCGAAAGGAGTGCTCAGGAGGGCCGGACATACCGAAGCTGTTGTCGACCTTACAAGGATGGCCGGATTACAGCCCGGAGGTGCACTTGTGGAGATAATGAATGACGATGGTACGATGGCAAGGCTCCCCGATCTCGAAAAACTCAGGCAGAAATTCAACATAAGCATCATTGCCATCAGGGATCTTATCAAATACACACTTGAAAGGGACTCCATCATTGAGAAGGGAGATGCAGTAAAACTGCCGACGGAACACGGGGAATTTGAGTTCATCGCTTTCCGCCAGAAGAGCAATAAACTGGAGCATGCGGCACTGGTTAAGGGAACATGGACCAGGGATGAGCCCGTGATGGTAAGGCTTCACTCTTCATGCTTCACCGGGGATATCTTCGGTTCGATGAGATGTGACTGCGGTGCCCAGCTTCACAAAGCCATGGAGATGGTTGAGGCTGAAGGCAAAGGGGTTGTGATATATCTCAACCAGGAAGGCAGGGGAATAGGCCTGTTTAACAAGATCAGAGCTTACAAGCTCCAGGATGAGGGAATGGATACGGTACAGGCGAACCTTAAACTGGGATTCGGTGAAGATGAAAGGGATTACGGTGTGGGCGCCAGTATCATGAGGGAACTCGGTCTGGGCAAAGTAAGACTGATTTCGAATAATCCGGTAAAAAGAGCCGGGCTGGAAGGCTATGGCATACAGATAGTTGACACCATTCCTCTTGAGATTCCTGCCAACAAGCACAATGAATTCTACCTCGAGACAAAGGCCAGCAAAATGGGCCACAACCTGACCTGCTATAAACACTTTGCAAAGGATTGATTTTTTTCATAGATTTGCATTATATAAGGTCTGATGCAATCTATGAAAAGTCTGAAAGTGGTGTACATGGGGACGCCCGAATTTGCCGTGGCTCCTCTTGGTTCATTGCTGATGAACGGTTATAACGTTGTTACTGTTGTCACTTCGCCCGACAAACCGGCAGGCCGTGGAATGGCCGTAAGGAAATCAGCCGTCAAACTGTTTGCCGAATCAAACTACCTTCCCATCCTTCAGCCCGAAGATCTCAGGAGCCCGGTGTTCCTCGAAAGGCTCAGGCGCCTGAATGCCGATATCTTCGTTGTAGTCGCTTTCAGAATGCTTCCCCGCGAAGTATGGTCCATACCCCCCAGGGGAACAATAAACCTTCACGCTTCACTGCTCCCGCAATACAGGGGGGCTGCCCCGATAAACCATGTCATAATCAACGGTGAAACAACCACTGGGGTGACAACCTTCCTCATTGATGAAAAGACTGACACCGGCAGTATTCTTCTCCGCCAGGAGGTCTCTGTTTTTCCGTTTGAGAATGCTTCCGACCTCCACGACAAGCTAATGAAACACGGAGCCCGGCTTGTGATCAAGACTCTCGAAGGAATAGCAACAAATTTCATAAAGCCGAAGCCCCAGTCGGAATTCATGATGCCCGGAGAAACGATGAAGAAAGCCCCGAAGATCTCTCCGGCGTTCTGCATTGTCGACTGGGACCAGGAGCCTCAGAGAATTCACAATTTCATCCGTGGACTTTCAACCTACCCTTGTGCCAGGTCGGCGTTTAAAAATGAATCAAAAACCGTTGCTTTTAAAATCTATGAAAGTCTCACTGAAATTGCCGAACATCAACTCGGTTCGGGCCAGATAGTATCGGATGGGAAAAGCTTTCTTAAAATAGCATGCAGAGGCGGATTCATAAATCTTCTAAGCCTTCAGGTTGAAGGTAAAAAGAGACTCAGCGCCGCTGATTTCCTGAGGGGTTTCAAAATAGAAGCCTATTCCTTAACAGCCGTTTGAAGCTCTTTTTGCCAACCTTAGCTAAGATCTCACAGTATCATTCCATCGGTTTTGTATCCCTGAGCCATATTTTGTCACCGGCATTTGGTTCCGTGCCTTTGTCTATCCGGTTCATCTCGAGAAGACTCTTAAGCTTAACAGCATATTTTTGAGAGATCGCATGCATAGTTTCGCCGGCTATCGCAGTGTGAAAATTCATCCCTTCAGAAGCCTTATCCTTTTTAGGTTCAATATACAGGATCTGGCCGGGCCGGGGAACGAAATCGTCATCCAGGTCGTTGAACCTCGGAAGCTCCCAGGTTATCAGCTGGAATTCCTTTTCTAACTTCTCACGGGTGTCACCCTCTTTGACCACAATATAACGCACCCTGTTGTTCTCCTGAATCCGGGGAACCCTTGCCATTATATCTCCGAAAGTAATCGCGTCCTGTGCTGAAGAAACAGGTTCCGCTGGTTTAGTTTGAGCCGGAGGAGGAATCGTTTCAGCGGTTGCCTTCACCGGGACATTTTCCTGCGGTTTCTCCTGTTTCGGGGGAACAGATGCAGTAACTCCCCTGTCAAGGTCAAAAAGCCTGTACTCCTCGATCTTCCTGATCAGCATGCCGTCATAGTCGGGATTCGTCGCATAGCCTGCCCTTTTCAGTCCGCGTGCCCATGCCTTATAATCGAGCGGATCAAGTTCAAAAAGTGAACGATATCTCGATCCGGATTTCAGAAAATCAGAATGATCATAATAAGATTCCTGAGGACTGCCGTATTTCCTGAAGCATTCGTTGCGCCGATCATCATGTTTCGTCATTCTCGGACCGGTCCATCCGTTATGGCACTTGATCCCGAAATGATTATTCCCTGTTCTTGCAAGGGTACTTCGTCCGTAATCGGATTCAACCATCCCCTGAGCAAGGGTGATACTTGCAGGTACGCCTGTCCTGCGCATTTCGCTGACCGCCAGATCGCGGTACTGGGTTATATAGAACTCTGCAAGTGCATTTCCTGAAG
>JAVEXG010000128.1:0-10144 GCA_034004115.1 Bacteroidales bacterium
CCATACTTTCGCATAGCATGAACATTGCGCTTCGGTCTCTCTTCTTTTTGAAAATTACCAGTTTTCTACATCAAGACGTTCAGCGAACGTTATGTCTATATGTCAACGGTTCAAACCGTTATAATTCTTGCTTACAATTGCAAAGGTAACGATGTTTTCCGAATGAACGAATGACCGCATGATAGCAATATTCACCGGATAGCCATTTTACTGAAAAGAACGGAAGACAACATGCGGAAAGCACCATTATAAGGGATGTCCCGGCGTTGTATCCGGTGTGTATCACAGATTGTGATACCCCAATTCTACTACTGCATCGCTTTTTTCCGATTCCCCTAACTTGAGATGCCAATTTGGCATCTCAAGTTCAAGTTTCCTGGCTTTCACCCTTTGGTTTTCTCTTAACTTTATGTTTTACTTTCAAAACCGAAAAGTTAAATTCGACGGTTGTTTCAGTACCTATGGTCTGGAAATCATCGCTTAGTATATCCGAAATCAGTTCTCCACTTTTCTGCATCATCGACTTTTGTTGTTCCTTGTCCGTTTCTTCCGATATCCTGGCAATAGTCTGTGATAGTTCCCGCACTTTAGCGAACGTTTCTACTATGGCAATGGTTGTTTCCGTAGCTATGGGAGATTTGAGAATCGTGGCAATCATATACAGCCCGCGTTCACTGAACGCTTTTGGTGGATATTTCAAATTGTCGCCACGCTTCTGACTGTTCAAGGTCGAAAATTTCGACCTTGAACAATTAGCCTCATCCATAGACAAATACAGAATATACCCTTCCGGGAATTTGTCGGGATTATTTTTAACCGCTTCATTGATGCGTTTGGTTTCCACGCCATACAGTTCGGCCACATCACTGTCGAGGATAACTTGTTGCCCTCGCACGATAATGATTTTGTCTTTAATGACTTGTAATTCCATGAGTTTAAGTGTATTGATTTATTGTTAATTTCTGACCGACTTTCGGTCCAGGCAAGATTTCATTGTTCTCAAATGCTTTTTTCCAAAGGCATGATTTTTCTTCTTCGGAGAAGCTATACCATATATCGTATATTCTGTCTTCCCGCTTACTGTCGTACGACAAGGATTGAGGAAGGTTGAATAAGGCCATTTTTTCGTTCAACGACAAGCAATCGAATTGTATGTCAATTTTGGATTTAGTGGGTGTTTGTTTTTTAACTTTCGCTTCTTTCAACTTTCCTGCCAAGACCGCCATATCGTTACCTATTTTGCTGTTGGTAATCCGTGCGTAGATTTGCGTCGTCTTTATATTCGTATGCCCAAGCATCTTTGAAACGGTTTCTATAGGAACGCCTTTTGCCAACGTAACCGTTGTCCCGAAGGTATGACGAGCCAAATGGAAAGTGAGGTTTTGTTCAATCCCGCAGAGGTCTCCAATCTCTTTCAGATAAGCGTTCATCTTTTGGTTGCTTAGTATCGGAAGCACTTTTTCATCTGGTAATGTACCTTTATACTTTTCCAGTATCTGCTTAGCCACGTCCAGTAAAGGGATGTTTGACTGCACATCAGTTTTTTGCCGCTTGGTCATAACCCACAGGTTGCCGTCAAATGAAGTGCGTATATGCTTTTGACGCAGGTTCTTCACATCTATATAGGCTAATCCGGTGTAACAGGAAAAAACAAAGATGTCCCGCACCAATTCCAAGCGTTTTAAAGCGAATTTCTTGCCTATTATCACGTCAAGTTGTTCCTGTGTAAGGTAGCCACGGTCAACCCTGGCAATACGGATTTTGTAATTGGCGAACGGGTCTGTATAAATCCATCCGTTGCTTTTAGCAATAATAATGATGCGTTTGAAAAACTGCATGAATTTCGCAGTTGTGTTAGACTTGCAACCGGCTGTAGTAAGCAAATACACCTCGAAATCTGAAATAAACATGCTGTTTATTTCTTTCAGGGAAATATCCGATACATTATATTTTTCTTTAATGAAATTGGTGAGATGCTTCCGGGTAACTTCGTACTTCTGGTAGGTTGCTTTCGACTTACTTATACCTATTAATTTAAAGACATCCTCGTTATGCCGTTTGAATAGTACCAACAACATCTGATGCCTGACCTCAATTCCGAAGAAAACGTTTTTGATTCGTTCCGGGGTAACGTTGGTTTCCCTTTCCTGCAGGTCACGATAGATTTTGGTCATCGTGGTTTTAGTGCTTTCGAGGATAGCATTTACTTCCTGCACTCCGCTTGCTTTTCCAATAGCCTTTCCCGCCTTGACGTTCCAGTAATCGGGTTTGATTTCGACTTTAGCGCTGAATTGCACCGCTTGTCCATTGACGGTAATCCGTCCCATAACCGGCATGTTGCCGTTGCCTTTCTGACCGTTCCTTTTAAGATAGAAAAGGATGCTGAATGTACTTTTCATATACCTAATTATTAATGCTGCAAAGTTACTTGCAACTGGTTAAACATTAAGTACATACAGACTGCCAATAGGCGACAACAGACTGCCATTTTCGGACAAATCGTAACCTGTTTTGATTTTAAGAAGTAGGTTACGAATTAGCGACAGAACTCTGTCAAATTATGGCATTTTGATGGCTTTCCAACCGGACGCCTGACAACGAAAAAGCCCCACAAATCGTTGAATTTGTAGGGCTTGGCGTGTTTTTGGCTACTTCTGTCGCAGCCTTTTTGCGGAGAGAGGGGGATTCGAACCCCCGGTACCCTTTTGAGGTACACACGCTTTCCAGGCGTGCCAGTTAAGCCACTCCTGCATCTCTCCGGAAAAATGGCGGCGCAATTTACAAAATAATTTTAAACCAGCAACCAGAAGGAAGACCGAAGACCGAAGACCGAAGACGGAAGGCCGAAGACGGAAGGCCGAAGACGGAAGACCGAAGACCAAAGACCGAAGACGGAAGGCCGAAGACGGAAGGCCGAAGACGGAAGACCGAAGACCGAAGGAAAAGAAGGAAAAATAAGAACCAGGGAACGAGAAACGATGAACGAGAAACGATGAACGATGAACGATGAACGATGAACCCTCTTTCGCTGAAGCTTCAGAGGGCGAAGCCAGCAACCAGCAACCCTCTTTCGCTGAAGCTTCAGAGGGCAAAGCCAGTAACCAGCAACAATCCTACGAAATCTCCCCTGCCAGTGACCGGCTCAAATTCCTAACAACTTCTTCCCTGGAGGCCGAAACTCCCAGCAGATGCATCAGCTTTGTGATGGCGGCTTCCGATGTTATATCCTTGCCGCTGGTAACGCCCGCCTCAAGCATTTCCCTGCTTGTCTCATAAAGCCCCATCTCCACGCTTCCTCCATGACACTGAGTTACATTGAAGATAATGCCGCCTCTGTCTATAAAGGATTTCAGTTCTTCAATGAACCATGGATATGTCGGCGCATTGCCCGATCCGAATGTCTCGATGATCAGTCCTCGCAGCCCCTCTGTATGTGTTATTGCACTGACCAGATTCCTGCTGATGCCCGGGAAGATCTTGAGTATAGCCACATTGGTGTCGAATGATTTGCGAACCACCAGATCCTTGTCGGGATCGGAATACCTTATAAGATTTGTATTGTATTTCACGTGAATTCCAACCTGAACCAGCGGCGGATAATTAGGCGATTTGAACACGTCAAAATGCTCGGCGCTGTATTTCCTGGTGCGGTTCCCACGGGTGAGCTTATTGTCGAAAAATATGCTGACTTCCGGCACAAGCGCCAGTCCGCTTTCCCTTGCAGCGGCGATTTCAATGGCTGTAATCAGATTCTCCCTGCCGTCAGTCCTGAGAAGACCTATTGGCAGCTGCGATCCTGTAAGTATGACAGGTTTCCTGAGGTTTTCAAGCATGAAGCTCAGCGCTGATGCAGTATAGGCCATTGTGTCGGTTCCGTGGAGAACCACAAAGCCATCGAAACTGTCATAGTTTTCTTCTATGATTTCGCCCAGTTTAATCCAGATCGAAGGATCGATATTCGATGAGTCCTTCACGGGATCAAATGAGACAGCCTCAATGTCGAAACCGAACTTTGACAGTTCAGGGACGTGGGTGGTTACCTGTTTGAAGTCGATCGGCACCAGGGAACCTGTTACCGGATCATGGACCATTCCTATTGTTCCTCCCGTGTAAATCAGAAGGATCGATGTCTCATTCTTGCCTGCCATACACTCTGTTTTATAGTCCGAAAAGTTGAACGGAGTTCGCATATGTGAATGAAGCTGATTCCTCCCGGGTGATCCCAAGGATCTCAGCTACCCTGTCATTCACTAGACAAAGATAAGAACTCTCGTTTCTTTTCCCACGGTATGGCACAGGTGCAAGATATGGTGAATCTGTTTCGAGTATTATATTTTCGGGTCCGGCCTCCTTTACGATGCCGGGAAGATCTGAATTTCTGAAGGTTACAATGCCCCCGATGCCAAGTTTGAAGCCCATGGCAATGGCTTTGACTGCATCATCGGGTGTACCAGTAAATGCATGAAAGACACCCTTTAAGCCTGATCCTATGAATTCTTCAAGCGCATCAAACACTTCAGAAAAGGAATTGCGTGAATGGATTACAACAGGAAGGGAGGAGGCGATCGCCATCGCAACCTGCCGATTGAAAACAGTGATTTGTTCCTTCAGATGTGTCTTGTCCCAGTAAAGATCTATCCCGATCTCGCCGATTGCAATGAATCTCCCTGAAGAGGCTGCAGATTCAATGGCTTCAAGCTCTTCCTCGTAGTTTCCGGAAACTGAAGTGGGATGCAATCCAATCATTGGGTGGCAAATCCCAGGATAATTGGTTTCTGCAGCCAGCATTATGTCGATAGATGAGGCGTCGATGTTCGGCATCAGCAGTTTTACAACACCTGCCCTGACAGCTCTTTCTATTGCTTCATCCCTGTCGTTGTCGAATTCGGGTAAATAAATGTGAGTATGTGTATCAATAAGCTGCATCAGACGAGTCCCTGTGCCACCATCGCATTGGCCACTTTCACAAATCCTCCTATATTGGCTCCTTTTACGTAGTTTATGAATCCGTCATCCTGTCTGCCGTATTTTACACAGGTGCTGTGGATGTTTTTCATTATGATCCGGAGTCTTTCGTCCACTTCCTCGCGCGACCAAGGAAGCCTCATCGAGTTCTGAGTCATCTCAAGCCCTGATGTTGCAACTCCGCCTGCATTTGCCGCCTTACCGGGACCGTACAGAATTCCTGCCTTCAGGAATACTTCAACAGCTTCAATCGTTGAGGGCATGTTGGCGCCTTCAACCACGCACATGCAGCCGTTTTTTACAAGGGTTTCAGCTTCTTCCCTGCTTATTTCGTTCTGTGTGGCATTCGGCATTGCGATATCGCATTTGATTATCCACGGCCTCTTGTCGTCGTAATATTCGGCACTGTATTTTACTGCATATTCTTTTATTCTTCCGCGCCTTACGTTTTTCAGGTCCATTATGAAATTAAGCTTTTCCCTGTCGATTCCCTTCGGATCGTGGATGAATCCGTTTGAGTCGGACATTGTAACCACCTTTCCTCCGAGTTCGGTAACCTTTTCAACGGCAAACTGGGCCACATTGCCCGATCCTGAAATGCAAACGGTCTTTCCCTCAAGCGATTCTCCCCTTGTTGCAAGCATCTCCTGGGCAAAATATGTTGCACCGTAACCTGTTGCCTCCGGACGGATCAGTGAGCCACCCCATTCGATTCCTTTTCCTGTAAGGACTCCTGAGAACTCATTCTTGAGTCGTTTGTACTGGCCGAACAGGTAACCGATTTCGCGGCCTCCTACCCCTATATCGCCTGCAGGTACATCGGTCTCGGGACCGATATGCCTGAAAAGCTCTGTCATAAAGCTCTGGCAGAATTTCATCACCTCGTTGTCGGATTTTCCTTTGGGATCAAAATCCGATCCTCCTTTTGCACCTCCCATGGGAAGGGTTGTAAGACTGTTTTTGAAAACCTGCTCGAAGGCAAGGAATTTAAGGATGCCAAGATTGACGGTGGGATGAAACCTCAGGCCTCCCTTGTACGGACCGATTGCGCTGTTCATCTCTATCCTGAATCCCCTGTTGATCTGGACATCTCCCTTGTCGTCGAGCCAGGGAACCCTGAAAATTATAGTGCGTTCGGGTTCCGCGATTCTCTCAAGTATCTTTGCATGTTTGTATTTTGGATTCTCTTCGATGAACGGAATCAGTGACTCCGAAACTTCCTGAACGGCCTGATGAAACTCATTCTCACCCGGGTTTTTGGCTTTGATCATAGCCATGAACTGCTGTACTCTTGCATCCATTTTTCAAAGATATAATATGAAATTAGGGTGCTAAAATTAGAAAAACCGTGGAATATAAAATAGATTCCACCGATAAAATGTAAATATTTATGGGTATATGCCAAATAAAAATAAGCGTGTAGTGATTATTACCTTATTTTATGAAGAATTTGATGAGTTTTCCTTTATCAACTTCTGTAAACATTTCCCGGGAAACACTTCACAAGTCCCCTGAACTCCATCTGAAGCAGTTGGGATGATAGCTTGCTGATAGGAATATCGAGGGTCCTGCAGATCTGATCGATAGTAAGTTCACCCTCCTTGCTGATGAGTTCATAGATCTTTTGTTCCGATTCGTTAAGTTCCGAGAAGAGGGTAGTCTGAACCGGCTTGCTTGGTTTGTCGGGCTCCCATCTCAGCAGATTTTCAATATCCTCAGCTGATTCAGCAAGCGAGGCTTTGTTGGATTTTATAAGTTCGTTGCATCCGGCCGACCACTGATCGTCGGGCCTTCCGGGAACCGCGAAGACATCCCGGTTGTAAGAGTTTGCTATGTCGGCGGTTATCAAAGCTCCTCCCTTCCTTCCCGATTCGACGACAAGGGTTGCATCTGAAAGCCCGGCAATTATCCTGTTCCTTTTAATGAAGTTGTTTTTTTCCGGAAGCGTGCCGGATACGAAATCGGTAACCAGTCCTCCTTTTCTAAGCATTGCTTCTGCTGTCGATCTGTGGATTGACGGGTAGATTGTAAGGAATCCGTGACCGAGCACCCCGATTGTTTGAAGATTGTGAGCCAGCGCCGCCTTGTGGGCCGCAATGTCGATCCCGTATGCCAGTCCGCTCACCACAATCAGATCGGGATGCCTTTCCGCAAGCGATCCTATTATGTTGTTGCACAATTCTCTTCCACGCGACGTGGCATTTCTTGTGCCAACCACGCTCAGTATCCTGGCGCTGTTAAGGTCGCAGCTTCCTTTGAAGAAGAACATTACCGGCGAGTCATCGCACTGCCTGAGCCTGAAAGGGTAATCGTTATCGAGATAGAAGAAGGTTTTAATATTGTGTTTTATAACATATTCTTCCTCTTCTTCCGCGACTTTAAGGTACGACCTGTCGCTGATGTATTTAGCCAGTCCTGATCCGATCCCGGGTATTTTCACAAGGTTCCGGTACGGTTCATCAAATATGGCGTCCACACTTCCGAAATGCGACACAAGCTTACGGGCGCTGATGTCGCCGATGCGTGGAATAAGGCTTAAAGCAATTTTATGCTTCAAAGAAATTTCCGGCATAGCACGAGCAATTGAGACATGCTAATATACAAAAACCCTTCCGTTCAGGGAAGGGTCTTTGCAGAAAATTATGCTTATGCAGTTCTTGTGCCCAGCCTCAGATCACCCCCATATCCAGCATCGATCCTGCCACCTTGAGGAACCCGGCAATATTGGCCCCCTTGACATAATCTACCGAGCCGTCAGGCTTCTTCCCGTGTTTCAGGCACTGTTCGTGTATATTGACCATGATCTCATGGAGGCGGTTGTCGACCTCCTGGCTGTTCCATCTCAGTTTCATTGAGTTCTGGGTCATTTCAAGACCTGATGTAGCTACGCCGCCGGCATTGACAGCCTTTCCGGGAGCAAACAGGATGTTGTTTTTCTGGAACTCTTCCACAGCTTCAGGGGTGCATCCCATATTTGAAACTTCGGCAACCATGAGGACGCCGTTGTTGATAAGTGTTCTTGCGTCCTCTCCGTTAAGTTCGTTCTGGGTTGCGCACGGAAGGGCAATGTCGACCTTCACTTCCCAGGGACGTTTGCCTTCGTGGAATTCAACTCCTTCAAAAACATAGGAATAAGGCTTTACAATATCCTGATTTGATGCCCTGAGTTCAAGCATGTAATCGATCTTCTTCCCGGAAATGCCTTCAGGATCATATACATAACCGTCGGGACCCGAAATGGTTACAACTTTTGCTCCGAGTTCTGTTGCCTTGAGTGCTGCTCCCCATGCCACGTTTCCAAACCCCGAGATCGAAACAGTCTTTCCTGCCAGAGTTTCATTCTTTGTTTTAAGCATTTCCTTGGCAAAATAGATGCCTCCGAAACCTGTTGCCTCGGGCCTGATGAGCGATCCTCCCCAGTTGCTTCCCTTGCCTGTAAGGACGCCGGTATGGTCGCCTCTGAGCCTCTTGTACATTCCGTACAGATAACCTATCTCACGGCCTCCCACGCCAATGTCACCGGCGGGAACGTCAGTTTCAGGACCGATGTATTTCCAGAGTTCGAGCATGAACGACTGGCAGAATCTCATCACCTCGGCATTTGATTTGCCCTTCGGATCGAAATCAGATCCTCCTTTTCCGCCGCCCATAGGCAGGGTGGTAAGTGCGTTCTTGAAGATCTGCTCGAAACCCAGGAATTTGAGGATTGAGAGATTGACACTCGGGTGGAAGCGGAGCCCTCCCTTGTAGGGTCCGATGGCATTGTTGAACTGAATGCGGTAGCCGAGGTTAACCTTCACGTTGCCCTCATCATCAACCCACGGTACCTTAAATGTGATTACCCGGTCGGGTTCAACTATCCGGTCAATTATATTGGCTGATTCGAATTGAGGGTTTTCATTGTAAACCTCCTCGATCGATTCGAGCACTTCCCTCACGGCCTGCAAATATTCCTGTTCCCCGGGATGTTTTTTCTCGAGGTTGTTCATGATTTTATCTACGTTCATGTTTTTTAGATTTTTTGTTTATGGAATAAAGAAGTTAATGTCTTTAATCAATACTCAACTATTTTGCAAAGGGCAGTAAGCAGCTGGTGGTTTTTGGTTTCAAACCGGCAGAAGCCTGATGCCTAATCCCTGCATTTAACCGAAATTTATTGTCTCAAAGTTTAACTCTACTTTATTCATTAAAAATGATTTAACTCATATTATGACCTCTTTTTCCCTTTGACCCTGGGTGCATATGAAGTCAGGGTTTTTATAATTTCCTCCCTTTCCCGCGGCTTCAGGGCGCTGATATGGATCGGAGGATATTTTGCAACTCCTTCCTTCATCCTCTGGTAAAGAGTGATGCTCTGGATCAGCCCGAAGAGACTTTTATCGATTGTGAATCCCGAAAAAGATCTCTTTTCAATTTCAACCGAATTCTTGTTGCCTGTCACCAGCCCGGTACTGTAATACCTGAATACAAGTATGTTCCCCTCATCTGTGAAGAAGATATACTGGTAGTTGAGCACAATGGGGATCAGGATAATGATAAGGAAGATAAAGGTGGCCAGAATCAGCCAGGTGGTCTTCGTCATCCCCAGGAACGGGAATTTTATAATATTGGCGGCGAGCGACAGGACCAGGAAAGCCAGGTAGAGGATTATAACCGTTCTTTTCAGGATCTTCTGGTTAATTACCGATTTGCCGTTGTCTATCGTCATGGCTGATTTTTTTTGGTAAGATTAAATTATTATCAGTTGAATCTTAAGGATCTGAAGAAATCAGTGAGCAGGTTACCGCATTCCGCATCGAGAATTCCCGGCAGCACCTTTGTTTTTGGATGAAGGAGCTGACCTTTGATGAGGGTGTAACCTTTTTTGGGATCAGAGGCCCCGTAAACCAGTCTTTCGGCCTGGCTCCAGCCCAGTGCACCGGCACACATGGCGCATGGTTCAACGGTGACGTATACAGTGCATCCTGTAAGGTACTTGCCTCCGAGCCAGTTTGTTGCGGCTGTTATTGCCTGCATTTCGGCATGAGCGGTGGGGTCATTCAGCGTCTCAGTAAGATTATGTGCCCGTGCAACTATCATATTGTCGCAAACCACCACGGCGCCAATAGGAACCTCCTGCCGGGCGAGCGCTTTTCTGGCTTCGTCAATTGCAGCGCGCATGAAATATTCATCCTTGTTC
>JAVEXG010000129.1:0-10003 GCA_034004115.1 Bacteroidales bacterium
ACCGGTGTTCCCGGTTCATCTCCCGCTTGAGAACAGACTCCCTGTCCCTGAGAACATTGACTTCCTTAAGCGAACGGTTAAGCTGGAGGGCAAGCCTGAGAGTGGCCAGCAGTTTTTCATTATCCCAGGGTTTTACAACAAAATCGGAAGCACCTGCCTTGAGCGCTTTCACGGCAGTTTCAATATCTCCGTATGCTGTAATCATCACTACGGATATTTCAGGAAAGGTTTCCCTGATCCTTCCAAGCCAGTAAATACCTTCATTACCCGATTTGATTCCGGCAGTAAAATTCATGTCGAGGATAACCAGGTTATAGTCTTTCTTCCTGAGCTCGGTTACTATCTGATTTGGATTGGAAATCAGTGTAACCTCACCGAATTCCGGGACAAGCAGGATTTCAAGGGCGCTGAGAATGCTCCTGTTATCGTCAACTACCATTATGGAAGCTTTCTGGACTGACATTATAAAAGTTTTTTTTCACCACGGAGTTTCACGGTCCCGAAAGCTTTCGGGATAAGATGGAGTAACACTTTTTTTTTTTACTCCGTGTTACTCCTTTTAAACTCCGATTTACTCCGTGTGAACTTCTTGGTTAAATTTATTATAAACAAACCCCAAAGTCAACAAATCGTTAAAATATTTTACATAAAATCGTAAAATATATTAACTTGGTGTTTGCTTGTAATTCTGGAACATGTTGTATTTAAACGACATATAACAATGGCATCATTTTGGTTCATCTATAAATAAATATAATGCCATGATAAAGCAGGAATTAACAACGGCATTCAGAAGTATTCTGAGAAAGAAGGTTATTTCTATTATCAGCATTCTTGGCCTGGGTATAGGGCTTGGCTGCATAATTGTTCTCCTGGCCCTGGTGATCCATGAAAAATCGTTTGATACTTTCATCCCTGACCACAGGAATGTGTATCGCATAATTTCAGGCACAAATTCCCGGGTTCATTATCCGATTGCAGAATCGATGAAAAATGAATTTCCTGAAGTAAAGGATTATTTCAGGTATTACCAGTCGGGTTCTGTTCAGCTTAAGACCCCGGAAAACGAAATTGTGAGGGAGGATGATTTTGGGTTTGCCGATCCGTCGGTTTTCAGGATCATGGGAATTGATTTTATCTCAGGTACCCCGGCTGCTTCGCTGAGCGAGGTTGCCATCTCTGAAGAATCGGCCATGAAATATTTCGGAAATCTTTCTGTTCCGGGAGAAGTAATCGAGGTACGATTCCCGGAAGGTTTTTTAAAGCTTACCGTTTCGGGGGTATACAAGGAAATGCCTTCAAATTCGACACTTCATCCTGCATTGATTGCCGATATAAAACTATCTCAGAAGATGCTGGGGCAGTTTCAGAGAGACCTGGGTGATTACGGGACATCGGAAACTCAGCCGCTGGGATGGAGGGATTCCGATTTCCTTTCGCTTCTGGTCCTTGATAAGAATGCAGATCCGACAGGGTTGCCTGCAAAAATGGAAAAGTACAAGGAATTGATTGCCAATCCTGCACAGGATACACTTCGCTTTAGTTTGCAACCCGTTGCTGATATATACCTCGGATCGGAAGATATAACCGGAAGCTTTTTCCTCCGGAGGGGGAATGCTGATGAGCTTAAATACTATGAAATTATATCATTGATGATCCTTCTGATCTCGCTGGCGAATTTTGTTCTCCTTGCCCGGGCCGGAATATCTGAACGAACCAGGGAACTGGGTACAAGAAAAGTCTATGGTGCCTCTCATGGGAAGATCAGGAGAATGGTGATTCTGGAATCCTTTGTCATTGTATTGCTAAGCCTCATCCCGGCAATTTTTGTTATTGAATCGGGGATTCCCTTTATCAATAACACTCTTGGAAAAACACTTTCCGGTCAGATCTTCCTTACTCCCCAGCTGTGGATCATGCTTGTAATGCTTATTCTTCTGACCGGGTTAGTGTCGGGATGGATTATCGGTCTGAGGTATTCACGTATACCTGCTTTACAACTTATATCGGGACGGATTTCCGGAATGACCGGGTCAAAAAAATGGAATTACTCATTTCTGCTGCTCCATTTCACTATCTATATGATACTTGTGACCGGGCTGATTGCAGTATCAAAACAACTTGACTATTCAAGGAGCGGTTACAAGGGCATTAATCCTGAAAATGTTATTGTGGCTGATCTCACTTCTGATGAGTTGAGGAACAGTTTCCTTACCCTGTGCGATGAGATCAGGAAGATACCCGGGGTGATTAATGTTGCCGGAGGCTCTTTCATTCCGCCTTTCGGAAATTTCCTGCCAATCAACCTTGCAGACGTATCGGGAGAGAGAATCAGGTTTGATGGTCTGATAATGGGTGAGGGAATGACAGAACTGCTGGATATAGAGGTTATTGACGGATCACCTTTCGGTCCCTATAAGGAAGGTCCGCCTGAAGTGCTTATAAACGAATCGGCTGCAAAGGTACATAATGTAAAGGCAGGAGGTAACCTGCTTGCTTTCAGGGTGAGGGGAATAGTAAGGGATTTTCATGCACATTCATTGCATACTACTATTCAGCCAATGGTCATTCTGCCTCAGAACCCTGCCAGGATGGGGCTCCTTGCAATCAAAACCGACGGTGTGAATGATGAAAAGATTATCAGGCAATTCAGGGATCTCTATTCTCAGATTTCACCGGATGAAATGTTTGAAGTACGCTATCTGACCGACCAGGTAGAGAATTTCTATGAGCGTGAAAGAGACCAGAGCCGAATCATAAAGGCATTTTCACTTCTGGCACTCGTATTATCCATAATGGGATTATTCGGGATATCTCTTATAAGCATAGCTAAAAGAGAAAAGGAAATAGGTATCAGGAAAGTAAACGGAGCTTCGGAAGCTGAGGTTTTGCTGATGCTCAATGCAGCTTACATAAAATGGGTGCTTGTGGCCATTGCAATTTCGGTTCCGGTGTCATACCGGCTCATTTCACAGTGGATGGAACGATTTGCCTACAGGACCGAAATAAGCTGGTGGATCTTTGTTCTGGCAGGTTTATCGGCAATATTAATTTCACTGCTGACAGTCAGCTGGCAGAGCTGGCGGGCTGCAACAAGAAACCCGGTGGAGGCATTGAGGTATGAATAGTTTTTATTCCCCAACCCCCCTGAAGGGGGGCTATACCCCCATCCCGAAAGCTTTCGGGACCCCAGGGGGGCTTTAAGAATCAGACATTGAACATTATATAGAATACAAGAAAGGTAAATCCACATATGAAGAAGTATAAGATAACCTCATTACTAACATATAATCAGTGAATTATCTCAATTTAAAACTTGCCGTCCGGAACCTGCTCAGGAATAAGGTTTACTCATTCCTTATTATCGGAGGTTTTGCAATAGGCTTTGCTGCCTGTATACTAATTGGTTTGTTTTATCAAACTGAAACTACTGTCAATAATGACTTCGTAAACCATAAACAGATATTCAGACTGTATGATGTAAAAAAGAATCGCTGCAACATCAACTGGGATCTTCACCCGATTCTGGTCACTGATTATGCTGCGATTGAAAATGCCTGTCCTCTCGACTATAACATAAGTGACGATCTGACAATAAAGGATGAACAGACAAATACCACTGCAGAATTCACCCACCTGCTTACAACAACCGAACCCTTTTTTTCTATCTTCTCAGTGGATCTGACTGAGAGCCTTTCAGGCAAGCCTTTCGCCGGAAGAGAATCGATAGCTGTTTCAACCAGGCTGGCAAAATCATTGTTCGGAACTCAGAACCCTCTTGGCAGACAGGTAAATATTGGTAATTATTTCTTCGGAACAGTCACTTCTGTATTCAGGGAATTACCTGTTAATTCAAGCTTCAGGGCAGATATCATTTTAAATAGTGAGAATGAAAAATTCCGGATTTCATCATCAACCATAAATGGATTCAGGTACAATCCAACAAATCATTTTGTACAGTTAAGGGAAGGGATCAATACGGGTAATTTTATTAACGAGCTGAATGCTAACGAGAAAATTAAAGCGCTGGATATAGACAGCCTCTCTCTGCAAGGTCTGGATGATATTTATTTATCTGAACTCACAGTTAAAAGCAGGCATGCAAAAGGAAATCCGTTTTTGCTTAAGATTTTCCTGGCGATCGCATTGCTGATCCTTGTGCTTTCAAGTATTAACTACCTGAATTACTCAGTATCGATGCATTATGCAAGGTTAAGGGAGACTGGCATCAAGAAGACTTTCGGTGCGGGTTGGAAAGACCTTGTGAACTATGCTCTTACAGAAGTAATTCTCAGCATGATGATAGCACTGCTTCTTGCGTTCGTCATTACAGATTTTGCACTTCCTTATTCAGAGAGACTGTTTGGGAAATCGATGTCAATTGACTGGTCCGATCTGCTTGCTGTTGCCCCTGTTTTTCTGATAGTTGTGATTATAGTGATTTTGATCAACAGTCTTGCTCCGATTTACATCCTCTCAAGATTTAATATAATTGAGTCGCTGTCCGGTTTTAAGGATAACAAAAGCAACAGGCAAATCTGGAAAAAGACCCTTCTTACATTCCAGCTTACAGTATCCATAGCGTTGATTGCAGTGGTCATAATTATCTTCCGCCAGCTCCATTTTGTAAAGCATTCTGATCCGGGATTTGAACGCGAACTTCTCTTACGAATTAACATTCCATACAGGTTTCAGCAGACTGAGGCACTCAGAAAGGAGCTTGCAAACCTCGCTTTTGTAAATAGTACTGCCCTGAGCAGCGGCTGTCCGGGTATGATCAACCATAGAATGGACAATGATTTTGAAGGTAAATCCATTACATTCAATTGCATTTATGTTGGTGATAGTTATCTGAATACAATGGAAATGGAACTGCTTCAGGGTCGTGATTTTCTCGATGGCGATTTAAACAGATCGTGCCTCATTAATGAAGAAGCGTATAAACAGTATGGCTGGAAAAGTCTTGAGGGAAAGAGATATAGCAATGGACAGGAAGGTGAATTTGATATAATAGGAAAAATTAAAAATTTCAAATTCGAATCATATCATAATGCAGTAGAACCGCTCGTTTTGCTTTTTACCGGGGCACAATCAGGGAATGTGCTTTCAGTCAGACTATCACCAGGGAATACCAGCCAGCAAATTGATCAGATCAGCAAGGTATGGAAATCGATTTCACCTTATGAGCCATTCAGTTTTATTTTTTATGATGACTTTTTTCAGTCATTCTATGAAAAAGAAGAGAAACTGGCCAGTTCAATCACTTTTTTTGCACTCATCGCAATTACCCTTACCTGCATGGGCATTCTGGGACAGATATTTATGATCTGTCTGGGAAAGGTTAAGGAAATTGGCATACGTAAAATCAACGGGGCAACAATATCTGAAATCCTCATTATGCTGAACCGTGAATTCATTTTCTGGTTTGGAATTGCATTTATTATTGCATGTCCTGTTGCATACTATATAGGAAATCGCTGGCTTATGGGTTTTGCATACAAAGCATCTCTAGACTTGTGGATCTTCATACTTGCAGGACTAATGGCACTGATAATAATCCTTCTGACTGTCAGCTGGCAGAGCTGGCGGGCGGCAACAAGAAATCCGGTGGAGGCATTAAGATATGAATGACACAGGGCGCAGGGCGCAGGGCACAGGGCACAGGGCCAAAACCCCCCGGTCCAATGCCAGCTGCCCCGGTCCTTTACCCCCATCACAAAAGCTTTCGGGATTGGGGTGGATTTCAGGAGGGGGTAAGAAGGATAATTAATTATTGAACACTATGTTACGGAGTTTTTTCAAAGTAGCTTTCAGGTTCTTCTGGCGGAATAAATCATACACAGTTCTGAATTACCTGTGTCTGACTTTCGGACTCACCTGTGCAATAGTTGCGGCACTGAATATAAATCGTGTAACAGGCTATGACCGGTTTCATGCTAATTATGACAGACTTTATGAAGTTGAAGCTAATGTTACTTACTTCAATGGCGACCAGTTTCCAAAAGAACTTCTTTCTGCTTCACTTCCCGACGTGCTTAAAGAGAATGTCCCTGAAATAGAGACATTTACGAGGATTGTTTTCCGCGATTACACATTCATTAACAGGAATGAGTCTTTCTCGGAGAGTGGGATTCACGCCGATCCTGAATTCCTTGATATATTTTCATTCCCCCTGGCATCAGGTCCTGATTCAGATGTCCTTTCTGAAAATAATTCAATAGTCATTTCGGAAAGAATGGCAATTAAATTTTTCAAAACCACAGATTGTATCGGAGAAACGCTGACACTGAAAGAGGATTCCGGACAGGAGGTTTTCACTATTACAGGCATAATGACAGATGTTCCTTCACAATCGTATCTCCGGTTCGATTTTATAATTCCTTTCTCAAAATTCCTTTCAGCAAATCCCCGGGCACTTGAAATCGGGGCAACTTCTTGTCAAACATGGGCTTTACTTTCAGAAAATGCAGACGTTAGCGCTGCAAACGAAAAGATGAAAAACCTGATAAGAGAACAGGAGACCACTCTTAACCAGGAACTCTTTCTTTTTCCTCTTAAAGAGAAGATCCTTTATTATTATTCGGGAGGTAGAAGGATATGGAGGGAAATGCGGAACCTGGTACTGATAGGGTCTATCGGATTTGCCATTCTGCTCATTGCATGCTTTAATTTTATCAATCTTACAATAGCGCTGAATATAAAGCGATACCGCGAAGCTGGCATAAAAAAAGTTGTCGGGGCACGGAAGTCAGATATTATTTATCAGCACCTGGGAGAGACATTTTTACTTACATTTTTAAGTCTTATAACTTCAATTGATCTGGTAAGTTTATCCGTCGGGGTTTTAAACAGGGCATTTAATGGTGATGTGCAATTTGATTTCACCGATTTCAGAATCATAATTGTCTTTGGAGGTATTGCATTTTTTACCGGAATTGCCTCAGGCCTGCTGCCTGCCATATATCTCTCTTCTTCAAAACCTGTAAACGTCCTGAAGGGCAGGATTCTTACAAGTAGCAGCTTCTCAGCATTCCGGCAGGGTCTCATTGTTTTTCAGTTTACAATACCCATTGTCCTGATTATTTTTGTTCTGATAGTTAAGGTACAGGATGGTTTTTTCAGAAATTATGATCTTGGTTTTGACAAGGACCGGCTTATGATCATCTCCGGGTTGAAGGAGAACCAAGCTAATCCGGAAAGTATCAGAGCCGATCTGCTTTCGATTCCGGGCATCGAAGCGGTAAGCTTTTCAAACTGCGTCCCTGCAAGGGGTGCAACTGTTACAAATGAAGTAAGCTGGGAGGGGAAGGATCCGACTCAGGAGATTCATTTCTGGAGTATAAAAAGCGATTTCGATTATGATAAGGTGGTGAAACTGAAAATTTCCGACGGGAGATATTTCGACAGGTCATATCCGTCTGATTCAGCCGGATTTGTGATAAATGATATTGCGGCGAAAGTATTGAGCTATGATAATCCGGTTGGCCGGACAATTACTCTGGATGGTAAAAAGGGAACAATTGTAGGAGTTTTCAGGGATTTTCATACAATCGACCTTACCGGACCCTATACCCCGACTATTATTTCACTGTCAGGGGAAGGCAACAGTAATCTGCTTATAAGTATTGAAGAGAGAAGATATGCAGATCTGCTTGGCAAAGTGAAAGAGGTCATAGGCAAATATGAAACAGAAAGTACATTTCAGGCAAGTCTCTACAGCGATATGCTGAAGCGCACGGAACTGACTACTGTCTCTAATCTTGTCGGCCTTGCATTTGTTGTATCAATACTTCTTGCCTGTCTCGGATTATCAGGTCTCGCATCATTTACTGCAGAAAGCAGGACAAAGGAAATTGGGATAAGAAAGATAAACGGGGCATCTGTCTTTTCAATTATAAAACTACTTGGGTTAAACTACCTAAAATGGATGATAATTGCATCGATAATATCAGTTCCGCTGGCATTTATTCTGGGAAATATTTTTCTGTCGAGGTTTAATTTCAGAACACAAATGCCCTACTGGGCCTTTATTGCCGGTCCGGTCATTTCCTGCGCTATTGCTTTGGCCGCAATATGCTGGCAGAGCTGGCGGGCCGCAACAAGAAATCCGGCAGAAGCTCTCCGATATGAATAACTTTCTTCATACAAAATGACAACTTTATGAATCTTAACCAGATTTTCAGAAGCATTATCAGAGACCGGTTGAATAATCTGGTAATACTGGTCAGTCTTGCAGTCGGACTGGCAAGCATTATCCTGGTAGTTCTTTTCATAAGCAGGGAACTGGGCACAGATGATTTTCATGAAAACGGGGACCGGATATATGCTCTCAAATGTGATGACCCCTGGATGCCGGGTGAAAAAATGTATCACTGCCGTTTCGGATCGGCAGAGTACATGAAGAGTAATTTTGCCGGGGTCGAAGATTTCTGCCGCATAAATAATTCCAATGCACTTAAGATAATTGCAGATAATGAAGATTATTTTGATAAACCGATGATTATCGGAGCTTCAGAAAATTTCTTCAGATTTTTTTCTTATAAGCTGAGGACCAACAATCCGGAAACAGCACTGGAATCCGGTAAAAGTCTGGTCATTTCAGGTGAAATAGCAAAAAAATATTTTGGGGATAAGGACCCGGTCGGAAAGATAATTTCACTTGTTACTCAGAAACAAACAGATGAGATGACCGTTACAGGTGTCTTCGAAAAGCCTGTTGAAAATACCCAGATAAATTTCGATATGGTTCGCCTGATTGGTGATGTCGACAGCCGGTGTTATATAAGCCTGACGGCTCAGACTGATCCGGATGAGATGGAAAAACTTTTTTCAGAAAATAAGGAGGTCATTCCAGTTATTAATACCGGAGAACCCGGACCATATTACCTGGAGCCCCTCAGGCTCGCTTATTTCGATGCAGAACGGGGTTCGAATGTCGAAAAAAACCGTGATAAAAGAGATCTGTGGATTGCAATGATTATCGGACTCATGATCATGGGGGTCGCAGTATTTAACTACCTGGCGATACTGGCAAATAAGTTTCACAGGAAAACGAAGGAGTTTTACCTGCGACGAATAAACGGCAGTTCCCTTTCAAACCTGATTTTCAGGTTTCTTCTGGAGAATGGTATTATTGTAGTTTTCTCATTCATTCTGGGTCTGTTCCTGATGCATGACGGATTACCCTTCTTTAACAACCTGACAGGCAGCGGGATCACAGGAGCCTTTATTTTCAAACCAGAACAAATTGCAATCCTGACAGCTGTACCCGCTCTTTTGATACTGTTCACCTTCTTTTTCACTTACTATCTGTTGAACTCAAATCTGGGCTTAAACCTGCTAAAGACTGATCAAAGCCATAAAATAAGGACCATTCAGATTCCTGCCTTTAATGTCCTTCAGCTGGCCAGCTCTATAGCACTGATTATTTGTTCCATAGTCATTATCCGGCAGATGAATTTCATAACCAATAAACCGATCGGGTTGGATCGTGAGGTGATAGAGGTTAGAATTCCTCCACAATACAAGGACAAGGCTGTAGTATTTAAGGAGGAACTGATGAAACACAGTTCTGTAAAAAATGTTTCTGTGGTAGGGGCTTCTCCTCTTCTAGAACACTTCCTTCTGGCATTAAAATATCAGGAAAATGGAGTTGAAAAGCAATATTCTCCTTCAGGATTCATCGGGGATGAAAATTACCTTTCCGTGCTCGGAATTGAACTTGTTGCAGGAGATAATTTCTCCGAAACCCTTTCAGCAAACACCGATAAGTGCCTTATAAATGAATCCTTTGCCAATTTTTTTAAAGGACAGGATCTGGTGGGCAGGGGAATTCCCGGGATGGAAAATAAGATCATTGCAGGAATAGTTAAAGATTTTCATTATTCAGATCTGAAATCTTTTGTGGAACCGGCTTTTATTTCATTCAGCAATACAGGCGGTCATCTTATGGTGAAAGCAACAGAAAACCAGCTTCCTCAGGCCAGGGATGCTATTTCTTCAG
>JAVEXG010000130.1:0-9989 GCA_034004115.1 Bacteroidales bacterium
ATAGCCGCCTGTGCCTTATTAAGAAGATCGTGCTTCAGTACATTATCCTCCCATCTTTTTCTGGTAAGGGCATGCAATAAATAGAAATCGATATGATCGGTCGAAAGTTTATCAAGCTGTTCACCAAGAATCCTGTCAAAATCAGCCGGTTCATTTACCAGCCATACAGGAAGCTTGGTTGCAAGTTTAACACGCTCTCTGTAACCGTCACTGAGGGCCTTGCCTGTAACAATTTCACTCTTCCCCTGATGATAGGGATAAGCTGTATCAATATAATTAACACCCTTATCAATTGCATGGCGAATCATCTCTATGGAAAGCACTTCATCAATATTCGCTCCTGACGGCTGATTATCAGTCACAGGCAGGCGCATACAACCGAAACCGAGTGCAGAAGGTTTCCAGTCAAGCTTGCCAAATATTCTATATTTCATGTCCTGTCTTTCTTAATATTTTCCCATAACCTTTGGTCCAAATTTAGCCTCAATGACCAGAACATACAACACTTTACTAAAAATATAATCTGTGACCCCACGAGCCAGTCACCTTGTGCAATTGTTTTCTGCTTTTATTGAAGTACATTTGGAAACATAAGGAGAACTGCAATTCATGTTAACTCCTGAAAAACAATTCAAATACGGATTTTATCAATGGCAAACAAACATCCTGAAAGTACCGCTTCTTTTAAACTGGTCACATTCCTGCTGTCGTTAACACGAATTATACCGCTGAGAATGAGCTATTCGCTTTGTTCCTTTGTGGTTTTTACCGGATCAAGAATCAACTGGAAAAGGAAAAAAATTGCCCTCGATAATTTAAGAATAGTATTCCCTGAAAAAGATGAAAAGGAAATAAGATCCATATTCAGGAAATCCCTGAGGAATATGTTGAAAAGCATTGTTGAATTTGCCTATATGGCCAGCGGGAAATACTCCGGTGCCAGGATAACGGCTTTGGCCAGCGCCTCAGGTCTTGAACAGCTCGATAATTTAATAAAAAGTGGGCAGGGTGCCTTATTGTACAGCGGCCATTTTGGAAATTTCCCTTTAATGATAATCTGGCTGGCCATTAAAGGTTATCCGGTGGCTGCCATCTATAAAGAAGCTAATGATTTTCCTGATGATTTTTTTGGCAGCATTTTGAGCAAATTTAATATTACTCCATTAAAATATACACTGGATTCATCTCTTTCTTCAGAAGTTTTAAAAGCTCTGAAAGAAAAGAAAATTGTATTTATACAAAATGACCAGTCCTATCCTGACGGAGTATATGTCAATTTTTTCAACAAATCGGTACCGGCAGCACCTGGACCGGCTTTACTTGCAAAGAGGGCAGGAGTTCCCATCATTCCTGCATATATCTTCCGCGATAAAAACAATCATCAGATAATTAAAATTCAACCGGAAATCTCTCTCCTACAGGAAAATGATCTGCGAACCTTTATTTCTCTGAATACTCAGATTCTCACCGACTGGATTGCTGAATTATTATTAAAGCATCCCACTGAATGGTTATGGCTGCATAACAGATGGAAAAGAGCAAGGTAACCGCCCTGCGCCCTGTGCCCTGCGCCCTGAGCCTTTTTCACTCCCCTGTCATCTTCTCAATCCCCACATAATACAAATCAAACCCTCCGGCACCGCCCGGACGATTGGACGAGAATATCATGAAATCGTTTGTGAAGTCGTACGGGAACTCCTTTACTATAGGCCTGTACTCATCATACTCTGTATTGATTTTATCCCCGAAATTGACAGGAAATGACCAGTCGCTGCCATCAAAGACAGAGTACCACAGGTCAAATCCTCCGAATCCACCCGGTCTGTCCGATGTAAAGACAATCAGATTGCCGAGGATATAGGGGCATTTATCATCATAACCTGACGACAGGATTGCCTCCGCATTCACCTGGTGATCATCAGCAGAGTTCAGGGCATCAAACAGGATTCCTTCCGTGCCAAGGTCGGTGTACCAGATGTCAAAGTCCCCTCCTCCCCTGTTGGAACAGAAATAGATCCGCGAGCTGTCGCTGTTGACCGTGGGATAGGCATCATCATGGTCCGAATTGAGAAAGGCCACATCCACAGGGCTTGAGTAAAGATCGTCGGTAAGGTTGTCTGTCATTTTGATATCCAGGTTTCCTCCCTGATCGGAAGCATACAGCACTACGAAATTCTGGAATGGCAGGTAACCCGAACCAACCTTTTTTGTATGCCCGCCCTGAGGTATTATATACGGACCAAGTTCATCAGCCTGGGTATTGATGACGCTAAGAGCATTAAGAAGATTGAGATATCTTTGAAAAACATCGAGATTCCCGCTGGTATTCTCTTCCACGGTAAGGACTCCTGTCTTTTTGCTCATCCACACATCAATCAGCTTATAGACAATGTCATAATTGCCTCCGTCGCTGTTACGGTTCGATGAGAAACAGAGGGGAAAAGTTCCTCCAAGCACGGGAATATCCGAATTATAGTCGTCAAATTCCGTGTTGATGGCTCCCATGTTGACAGGCGTATCCGGGAAGGTACCCGTGTCGTATCTTACCGAAGGTTCACAGGAGACAAACAAAATAACAAAGGCGCAAATGATAAAACAAGATTTTTTCATAATCAAGGCTTTAGTTAGTTATGGGGCCACTCCTACAACCTCGTTTTAATGCAAAAATCATGCCTCCGTGCGGGGACAGTCAATAAGATTTTTTCAATTTTCGGTCCTTTCCTAACCCCAGCGGCGGATTTTCATGACGGGGGCAGGCATAAAATCAGATCAAAGTCTCAGTTTCCTGAGTTCATCCTTCATCCTGTTGATATCGGTGATCCACGATTCGATATCTTCCTCGTGTTCCAGCTCATCGTTCAGTATCTGGACTGCCATCTGATATGTTGAATGGTCTTTGCCTGTAGTGAAATCGGCAATTTCCTGATAACGCTTGATTGCGCATCTTTCTCCATTCAGGTTTTGCTCGAGGATAACTTCGATATACGGATCAGCGGGTTCTTCGTACGCGCATCTGGCCAGCTTGGTCCATTGGGTGGGGTTAATAACTGGAGTCCCGCCAAGCTGAATGATCCTGTCCGCAACGAGTACGGCATGTCCCAGTTCTTCAGTGGCATGCAGCAGAAGTTCGGGTTCAACCTCGCTTCTCATCGGGCCCTCCATAATGCGGGCGCCTATCCAGTACTGGTAATATGCAAGCCATTCTTCAGAAAGAGCGGCATTCAACATCTTCAGCAATTTTTCGTTGTCGACTGATGATACCTTAATACCTTGTTTTCCCATAGTTATTTTTTTTCTAAAGATAATAATTTTTACCGTAATCCCCTGCTCCACTGACTTCATTGATGATTTACCCAAACCCGTATTCCCCGATCCTGTGAAGAATCAATGTTTAACTGAATCAATTGTTAAGCTGCATCATTATTCACTATTTTTATTTAATTTTGGGTGACGATCAGGGGGATTTAGCTCAGTTGGTCAGAGCGTTTGACTCGCAGTCAAAAGGTCGGGGGTTCGACTCCCCCCATCTCCACAACTTACGGTAAGATACCTGCTGCATTTCTACCCGTGATTCTAAAAATATGAAGAAAGAAGAAATCGGATTAATTCTCGAAAAGCAAAGGAATTTCCTTGCAACCGGAAAAACCCTGGATATTGATTACAGGATAGGTATTCTTAAAAAGCTGAGATCGCTTATCCTCAGTCATGAAGAAGAACTGATCGATGCCCTCGGCCGCGATTTTCACAAGCCCCGCTTCGAGGTGCTCGGAACGGAATCGAGGTTTGTGATTGCCGAGCTTAACCTGATAATCAGGAACGTCAGGAGATGGTCGCGGAAAAAGAGAGTAAGAAACTCTCTCGCGAACTTTCCGGCGGGAAGCTATGTGATGCCACAGCCATACGGTCAGGCGCTGATCCTTTCCCCATGGAATTATCCTTTTCACCTGGCTATGGTGCCTTTAATGAGCGCGCTTGCTGCCGGCAACTGCGTGGTGCTCAAGGGTTCGCAGAAAGTGCCCGAAACCGGGAAGGTAATAGCAAAAATCCTTGGCGAATTCCCCGTAGAGCTCGTCATGATGGTTAACGGAGAGCACTCCCTTACCGGTTACCTGCTTGATTACACCTTTGATTATATCTTTTTCACCGGCAGCATCGAAGTCGGGAAACGGGTTATGATGAAAGCCGCCGAAAATCTCACTCCCCTTACCCTGGAGCTTGGAGGGAAAAATCCGTGTGTGGTGGCTGCCGATGCAAAGCTCGGTTATGCGGCACGAAGGATAGCCATGGGCAAATTCATCAATGCCGGTCAGACCTGCATAGCTCCCGACTATCTTATTATTGATGAAAAGATAAAGGACAGGTTCCTTAAACTGCTTACGGGAGAGATAAATAAATTCTATGGCGGCGATCCGTATGCAAGCACCGATTACTGCCGAATGATCAATTCAGCTAAGGTCGGAAAGATGGAAACGTTTATAAAAGATGCAACAATTATTTCCGGCGGAAAAACGGATCCGGAGAATTGTTATGTTGAACCTACTATAATCACTGATGTGTCGCCCGATGATCCGGTGATGCAGGAAGAGATATTCGGGCCCGTATTGCCTGTAATAACCTATACTGATATAAGTGAGGTCTGGTCCGTCATCGGACGGAATCCCAAATCCTTGGCCGCCTATTTATTCACGACCAGCAGGAAACTTACAAGGGAATTCCTTTCAAAAACGCAAAGCGGTTCTGTGGCAATAAACGACACAATAATGCAGATCGCCTCCCCGCATCTACCCTTCGGCGGGATCGGGCCCAGCGGCATGGGCAGGTATCACGGCCGGAAATCATTTGAAACCTTCTCCAACATGAAATCGGTAATGGTTAAATCGAACCTGGTGGATTTTCCGGTGCGATACCCGCCATATACCGCATTAAAGGAAAAATTACTGAAATTATTATTGAAATAATCCTGGTGGAAAAATTTCAAAATAAATACCGGATACCATCGACCCGTATGCAAAATTGGGATTACGGATGGGCCGGGTCATATTTTGTTACAATCTGCACCAGGGACAAGGAATATTATTTTGGTGATGTGGTTGATGGTAAAATGATAATGTCGGGGGTTGGAATTATTGCCGACATTTTATGGCATGAAATCAAAAATCACGGAAAAAACGTGGAATTGGGCGAATTTGTGGTAATGCCCGATCATATTCATGGTATTTTGATATTGAATGAAACCGGCGGAAACAACGACAACGACAACGACAACAACAACGACAACAACGACGACAACGACAACAACGACGACAACGACAACGACGACGACAACGACGACGACAACGACAACGACGACGACAACGACGACGACAATGAAATTGTAGAGACAACGCATGCGTTGTCTCTACCCCATCCATTGATCGTTCCCAATGCGTTGTCCGTTCCCGTTGCGTTGTCCAATCCCCATCCATTGATCGTTCCCAATGGGTTGTCCGTTCCCGTTGCGTTGTCCGATCCCCATCCATTGACCGATCCCGTTGCGTTGTCCAATCCCAATCCGTTGCCCGATCCCGATGCGTTATCCAATCCCAATGCGTTGTCCATCCCATCCCCCCAATCCGCCGAACAAACAATCGGGCAAAAACGGTTTCAACACCAGGGTAAAAACACCCTGTCGTCAATTATCGGGGCATATAAATCGGCGGTTACTAAACATGCACATCGCCTGGGAATGGAATTTGGCTGGCAGCCCAGGTTTCACGACCACCTTATTCAGGACGATTCCGAATACCGAAGAATATCGCAATACATCCTCAACAACCCCGCGAAATGGCACCACAGGAAATTCAATAAATCAATCTGATTTTTTTGTTATTTTTTTTGAATCAGATTACATCTTTGTTTAACTTGCCTATGCTTTTCTCCGGGTGAAAGTCAGACAAAGCAGTTAGTGATGTGGATTTCGTGTAGCCGGATTCGCTGTTGTGACTGACGGGGCACAGCTGCGGCCGTTCAGATGCACGGCCGTGCGTATTGACAAAAAAAATTACAAACCTAACCAACCAAAGTAAAACATGAAAAACATTACAAAATTTGCAGTAGCTGCATTGCTGGCAGCACTTAGCCTTGATTGCTGGTCACAGATAGGCGTTACAAGCTATTCCATTTACTCCCTGGGGATAAACACAAGCCAGAACAGACCTGTGAGCGGAGAATTGAAGACTTTTACCAACAGATGGATTGAGTCAGTCCTGATGGAAGCTGACCTCTTCTATAATTTCAATCCCCGCACTTATCACAGGTTTTCTGCTGGAGTGGGTCTCAATGCCGGACCATTCCGCGATTATGACTTCGTAAACGCGATAACCATACCGGTCCAGCTGGAGATATTTCCCCTTCAGGAGTTCAAAAGATTATCCCTGATGTTTGAACTGGCGCCGGAATTTGTTATTGACAACGAGGTGAATCTGCGAAGCTTGTGGGGGATCAGATATTCTTTCGGAGAGAACAAATAAGAATTCATCAGCGTCTCCACCATATTGTCGGCCACGGAACCTTGAACCTTGAACCTTAAACCTGGAACCTTGACCTCTAAACACATAGTTGCCCAAATGCGATCCGGTAAACTTTACATTTGAATTTCAAGAATATCTCCATTCCTTCTTTTCTTCCATTTTCAAATTTTCAAATTTTCAAATTAGCACTACCCGTAGCAATCAATTCCCCCGTCAAATTGTTATATCTTTCAAAGCGTTTAAATACATTTACGGTTCAACTGAAAAGCTACTCCGCATACTATTAACAGACAACCTCATGAAAAAGATTTTAGCCTTACTCGTTTTAGCAGTTCTGATAATGTCCTGCCATCAGAAATCGAATAAAAGAGAAGTCATGTACGAATTGGCCGGAGTCGAGGAAGAGATGAATTCTGCAGTCAGGCAGGCTCCGGATGCGGCTCCTGCACCAGTTGAAAAACCTGAAATGCAGGAGGTGAACAAGAAGAAAATAATCAAGGACGGACGCATCGGCCTGAAAGTAACAGATCTTGAAAAAACAAAAACACGAATTGACACACTGGTCAGGAGTTTTGGAGGCTATTACGCAAACGAGAATTTCAACAATACCGACTGGGAATCGTCCTACAACCTCAAAATCAGGCTGCCATTTTCAAATTTCGAGAAGTTCATTGCCGTAGTTGAAAGCGGTATCGGCGAGATACTTTATAAGGGAATTGATGCCAGGGATGTAACCGACCAGTTTATTGATCTGGAAACCAGACTCGAAACCAAAAGAAATTATCTGCAAAGGTATAATGATCTGTTAAAACAGGCAAAAACGATAAAGGAAATCCTTGATATTGAGGAGAAAATACGCGTACTGGAAGAAGAAATTGACAGTACAACCGGCCGGCTGAAGTATCTGAGCGATCTGGTGGACTACAGCACTCTCGATCTGACAATCTCTAAACGCAAGGATTTTAGATACAATCCGGTCGACCGCGATAAATTTTCCGAACGACTGAAACAATCATTATCAAAAGGATGGCTTGGTTTTGTTGATTTTATCCTCTTTCTGATCAAGGTTTGGCCATTCTGGATAATTGTGATCTTATTGATTTTCTTCTGGAAAAAATATAAAAAGACCAGGAAGAAAAGTTAAACGGTAAAAACTGTCTGAACAACATAATATGCCGGCTGTGATTAAACCGGCATCAGGGATAATTTGAAAATTAACTCGCTTTAGCGATTCAAAATTCAGTTATTCTTCGTAATCCATCTTTTCATGCCCGGATCTGTAGCTACTTTAGCATATTATTTTCATCTTCAAATATTATGGAAAATCCAGTTGATGAACTGACAAAAATGCCCAATATCGGGAGAACACTGGCAGACAAACTTATTGCAGCCGGGATTTCTTCACCAAGGGATCTGATTAACACCGGAAGTGAAAATGCAATGATAAAAATCAAAACCATCGATCCTGGCGCTTGTATAAATTTGCTTTTTGCACTTGAAGGAGCAATTCAGGGAATAAGATGGCATAACCTCGATGAAAACAGAAAACTGGAACTCAAAATATTCTTCAGTCATTTATAAGCAACAATCAAACCTGGCAAATAACCTAAAGACGAGCTCACCGTATGCAAGGCATTGAAATAAGAAAAGCAGCACTAAACGACCTTGACCAGTTGCAAAAAATTGCCCGGCAGACCTTTTATGAAACATTTTCAGCAGTAAACACAGCTGAGAATATGAAAAAATACCTTGACGAACGATTCTCTGTTGAAAAACTGACGGCTGAGCTCAGCGACAGTAACACTGATTTTTATTTTGCTGCGCTTGACAACAGAGTAATAGGTTACCTGAAGATAAATTTCGGACAATCACAAACCGAGTTACGGGACGACAAAGCCGTTGAAATTGAAAGAATCTATGTATCAGAAGAGTTTCACGGGAAAAAAGTCGGACAGATGCTTTACGAAAAAGCGATCGGGATAGCCAGACAGAGAAATGCAGACTACATCTGGCTGGGTGTATGGGAAGAAAATCATAAAGCGTTAAGATTCTACAGAAAAAACGGTTTCGTCGGGTTTGACAAACACATTTTCAAACTGGGAGATAGTGAACAGACTGACTTCATGATGAAATTCGATCTGACAGAAATTAACAACAAGACAGGCAAATTATAATACATCTTCCGGTTTTAATTGAGACGATTTACATTTTGCAGCAAAGCAAAAAGTAAATCGTCTTTCATTAACAATCCGGTAACCAGAATAATTATGAAAACACTCACACTTCTTCTATTCAGCTTCTCTTTTACGCTTGGTTTGTCCGGGCAAATCACTGATACACTTCCCGGAACAAAAATAATGACACTGGGTGTTTTCCATTTTGCCTATCACAACCTTGATGTTGTTAAAACAGAGAAGAAAAATCAGATTTCAGTACTTGATGAACCTTACCGGTCGGAGATAATTGCGATCTCAAAAGCTATTGAAGAATACAATCCCACAATCATTGCCATAGAAGTGACTCCTGACAGACAACACCAGATCGACTCACTGTTCCTGCTTTACAAATCTGATAAACTGATCCTGGGAAAAAATGAGACCGATCAACTCGCTTTTCGCTTAGGCAAAGACCTGAATTTAAATAAAATACATTGTGTCAACGACTTTGGAAAACATTATGATAACATACTCTCGATTTTCAATGATAGTATCCGGTCATTGAAATTTGAAGATTATTTTTTGAAATCACGCGATACTATTTACGGCAAAGCGCCAACCGGGAAAAAAGTAACCGGTATAATAGATGAACTGCATGAAATAAACAAAGCGGATGTCATCAGGGAAAGTCTGGCAATCTATTTATTGAATCCATTTAAATATGAAGAAGAACCAGGTGATTTTACAGGTGTCGACTTTGAAACCGGAAGGTGGTTCAACAGAAACCTTAGAATATTCCGAAACATCCAAAGGATTCCCCATACTGATGATGACCGGATTTTACTGATAATCGGAGCCGGACACTTAAATCTGTTGAATATATTTTTTGATGTGTCAAATGAATTTGAACTCGTTTCACCTCTGCCATATCTGGAAAAAGCCAGAAACCTGTAACCCAAAACCCGGAACCTCAAACCTCGAACCTTGAACCCGGAACCTTGAACCTCGAACTTCCAACGGCACCTGGTGAAATTCGAAAATGTATTAATCTGAAAATAAGTTAATTTCACGTTTTTAAATTCATTGTGGAACACGGTGCATGACTGTCCGGCACAGTTAGGCGTCATAATTTCCTGTAACCTTTCTCATGATTGAAGTATCTAACTGGAGTAACCAAAATATAAACGTCATGAACAGATTAGGAATGTCAGAGATTATTATCATCCTTGCCATACTTGGAATTATCCTTTTGGTCCTTATTTTTTTAGCCTGGTACTTTGTCAGCAGGGCAAAAGCAAAGGACAGGCAATTTCTGATTGAAAAA
>JAVEXG010000131.1:0-9980 GCA_034004115.1 Bacteroidales bacterium
TATTGCAGACATTGACTTTCACATCTGGAACCTAAGGAATAGCGCCAGCTAACCATGGTTCCGTCCTTTTATCAGACAGTAGACACGGGAATTATCTCACTAATAAAGCCCGCTCCCTGGTTTTCACAACGACCCTCTCTCCTCTTCTTTTTGCAGCCCGAAACCGGCTGCTTTTTTTTTGTCTGAAAGTTCAATGTTCACCGGATACTAAAATTACTTATATTTGATTTGGCCTGTCGTTCGGAAAAAAGGCTTTTGCATATCAAGAAGGGGAGATATGAAGACTTATATCAGGAAACGAGAAAAGAATGATACTCTTGTGGTGCTGTATGGCGGATGGGGTAATGATGAAAACATGTTCATTCCTCTCTGCACCGATGATTTTGACTTTATTTTGTTCTATAACTATTCGGCCGATGAGGCCCTTGTGCTCCCCGACACAAAAACTTACCGCTCGATAACTCTAATCGGATGGTCGCTCGGTGTATGGGCAGCTGAATATCTTTCTCCCAAAACAGGAATAATACCCGATCTGACGATAGCAGTCAACGGGACTCCGGTACCGGCCGACGATAACTACGGAATTCCGCTTAACATCTTTGAGGGGACGCTTAACAACATTTCTGAAACGAACATGGAGAAATTCTACTTCAGGATGTTTGGCGATAAAAAGAATTATTTGCGTAATTCTGACAGGATCCCCCATAGGTCAATAAAATCGCTGCATGATGAGCTGAGATGGCTGTACAACAGGATCATGGAACAAAAAGAACCCGGTTTCAAATGGGACTATGCCATAACAAGCGAAATAGACAGGGTTTTCCCTGCAAAAAACCTGAATGATTACTGGGAAAAGGAGAAGGAAACAAGACATATTGTATTACCCTTCCCCCATTATTTCTTCCATGAATGGCGCTCCTACACCGATTTTATCGAATTCGTGCTTAGATACGGGATGCCCCAGGAGAGGAAGAATTGATTTCTCTGCACCCGATATGCAGATTTTTTATCACAGGTCTTTTATAAGGATGTTGGATTCAGATCCGTCAATCATTTTTTCAAATTCCTCAAGCCTTGCAGTCATTGCGTTGTATTCCACACTCTCAAGAAAGACCTGCTGATCCGATCCTTTTCTGTCGAGTTTGTTAAGGATGTAGCTTACCGAGAGTTTGCTGACATCCATCGCCGGCTGATACAACCTTTCCTCATGCTCATCCTCATGAATCATAGATACAAGCCGGGAATCGGTAAGGTCCTGCAGAATATCCAGTACCAGCCTGACAGGTATCTTCAGGCTCTTTGAGAGGCTTTCGGAACTGACTGCTTTTTCCCCTGTCGTGAAATTATTAACAATCATTTTCATTATCATCAGGGTGAGAGCCTTTCTCTGATGATGACTTACATTCAGGGATTCATATTCAATCTCATACCTGGTAAGGTTCTGGTTTGCGAACGTAAGCTCTGCTCCCAGAAGGAGAATTATCCAGCTTGACTGAACCCAGATTATGAAAAGGGGAATCGCCGCAAAACTGCCGTAAATCGCACTCAGCTTTGAAATACCAAACTGAAGGTCGATGTACAGCCATTGAAGAAGTTGAAGTATGGTTCCCGTAATAACAGCCGAAACGAGAGCGGGCATGAATTTTACCTTTGTGTTGGGCATGATTATGAACAGGATTGTAAGGCCTATCCATGTAAGTACGTACGGAGCCAGTTTAATGAAGAAACCCACTACAGGCTTTATGAATTCAAGTGACTCAGTGTTAGAGTATAATTCTGTTGTAACAAACACTGTTATACTGCTTGACAGGGTAAGCACTATCGGAGCAATCAGCATTATGGCAAGGTAGTCGGTAAACTTGCGCAGCCAGGGCCGGGAGACCTGAATCTGCCATATATGGTTGAATGAACTCTCTATCTGATCGAGAAGGGACATTACCGACCATAATAAAATAATCAAACCCACACCAGCAATATAACCTCCCCTTGTTTCCCGGATTGCACTGCTGGCCTGGTTCAGTATCCATGTAAGTACTTCAGGCTGATTCTTAAATTCCTGTATAAGAAGTTCCTGCATTTTCTGGTCAAGTCCGAATCCCTTTGCTATGCCGAATGCAATTGCGACAAAGGGTATAATTGAAAGCATTGTGTAAAGTGTGAGCGCAGACGCCCTGAGCTGGACCCGGTCGTTCATGAAGCCCCGCGCTGCCAGCACTATAATCCTTAATTGTCTGATAAGAAATGACTTGCCTCTGGAAATATCTGACATCGATGTATTCCAGATTATGTCATTGGCCCGTTTAATCTTTCCAAGAACCCATGAAACCGGATCTGCCATTTTTTGCTTTTAAACTCTAACGTGCAAAGATACAAAATAGTACATACAAAATTATTCACTAATTTTCGCACAAATATAACAGGATGCAAACAGAGATTTTAGAATTTGAGGAAGGAGCACGGCAGGCAAGGGGACTAACTGTAATTATTGATGTCTTCAGGGCGTTTTCGGTTGAATGTTATGCCGTTGACTCCGGTGCATCAAGGATCATCGCGACAGGTGATCCGGACGAAGCTTTCAGGCTTAGGGAACAATATCCCAACTCACTCCTGGCCGGTGAAAGAAATGAACGGAAGATTGCGGGATTCGATTTCGGAAACAGTCCGACTGAAATTATTAAATGTGACCTTTCCGGAAAGACACTGATTCACACAACAACTGCAGGTACTGCGGGACTTGTCAGTGCTGTCAATGCAGATCTGATTATAACGGGCAGCCTTGTGAATGCTTCTGCAGTGGCCAGGTTTATTGCTGAAAGAAAGCCTGGACATGTATCTCTGGTGGCTATGGGTTTCAGAGCCACAATATCTGCAGAAGAGGATCTTCTCTGCGCCGAATTCATTAAATCACAGCTTGAAGGACGGGAGGAAAATTTTAATGACAGAATAGCAGGACTGAGGCATACTGCGGGGCAACGGTTCTTCAATCCTGAAAATATTGATTTCTCCCCTCCCACCGATTTCTTTCTTTGTACTATGACAGACAGGTTCGACTTCGTCCTTAAGGCTGAAAGAAGGAATGACGGGAATATTGACCTGAGGAGAACGGATTTCTAGATGATGTCGGGCGGGATCTTAAAAATGGGAAGAAGCTTTCGTCTGTGGTGAATCTCCCTGTAAGTACAGAACATGCTTATCTTGTAAAGAGAAAAGAGCGGCAGGCAGACTTTGGCCGCATCAAGCCGTATCTCCATTCTTTCCCTGAAACGTATGAATACAAGTGCAAAAAGGCGGCTGAGCCTGAGTACGTTGAGAAGCTGATATACCCGCAGAATGGGTATTGTGGATGAAAAGGTGATTTTGTCGGTTACATTGTCATACAGCTTGCTGAGGTTTTCAATGCTGTCCTTCGTTTTGAACAGGTAATCCTTGTTCGATTCAAGTCCCTCATGAATCAGGCCGTTATCGATATGAAGAATCGGAATGCCTGCCTTGTTGAGCTGGTAGCTGAAAAGGGTGTCTTCATGCCCGTACCGCTTGAGCTCTTCGTAGAATCTGAACTTGGAAAAGACAGATCTTTCAATCATCACGTTATAGGTTGAAAAGCTCGAATACGGGTGCTTATTCCTGTAGGAAGCCTTCTTTTGCTGTCTAAGCCTCCCGAATTTCCACCGTAGCATAAGGTCGGGATCACCCGGCGGGGTATCGCTGTAAAGTATCCCCCCGCTGATAACCCTGGCCCGATGAATGTTTTCAACCCACTTTTGAAGGTAATCCGCAGCAGTGCCCCTGATCCTGGTATCCGCGTCAATGAACAGCAGGTAATCGCCCGATGCCTCATCAATCAGACGGTTCCTGATGGAAGCCCTGCCTATGTTCTTTTCTGAAGTGATAAGTTTGACCTTATCAACAGCCAGCGACTGATATTTTTTTTTGAAGTCCTCCGATGAACCGTCATCCCCGATTATGATCTCCGTAAATTCCGGCACTTTCTCCAACCCTCCTTTCATCCAGTGAATAAGCGCCACAATGTCATAATCATTAACCGGAATCAGGATAGATATCTTCATTTTGCTGGTTATCTGAAAGAGGAGGTTAGCAAGATCAAAAATACAATATATTTCCAATTTTCCTAAACAAGCAGTTTGGCAAAGATATTGCATTGACTAAATTTGCAGATTGTCATTAAATTCATTCGATTACATATGAGAAACCTGATATTTGGCCTCCTTCTGATATCCACGGCATTTTGTTCGTCAGGTCAGACGCAAAATGGATATGAAATCTCAGTTAATATTTCCGGTCTGCGCGACTCGACTATTTTTCTGGCTTATCATCTCGGAGACAAGCAATATATAAAGGACACCGTGGCTCTCGACAGCAAGGGCACTGCGATATTCTCAGGAACAGAGGATCTTCCCCGGGGAATATATATGGTAGTACTTCCGGGAAGACATTATTTTGAAGTTCTGATGTCCGCCGACCAGCATTTTTCAGCAGCCTGCTCCTACCCCGATTATTTCAACACACTTAAGTTTTCGGGCTCGGATGAGAACACGGCCTTCATTGCATACCAGAAGCAATGGGTTGAAATGCAGAAAAAAGCTTCGGGGATTGGCAAGCGTCTTCAGTCAAACCGGCAAAATGCAGATTCATTGCAGATACTGACAGGACTGCAGAAAAAGCAGGAAGACATAATGAAGTCTTACCTCCGTGAGGTGATCAGGGAAAATGACGATAATCTTCTTGCTTTGCTTGTCAGGGCAATGCTGCCTGTTGATGTCCCGCAGTTCAGCATACCTGAGGGAACCAGAAACCCCGATTCTGTGAGGTGGGCTTTAAATTATGCGTATAACAAGGACCATTTCTTCGATAATACCGACATAGCCGATGAGCGGCTCTTAAGGACTCCCATCTTGCAGGCGAGGCTGAATACTTTTTTTTCAAATGTAATAGTACAGTCGCCCGACAGCATAAACAAGGAGATTGACAGGATAATAGCGAAAGCGGAAAAGAATCCAAAGGTTTTTCAGTTCATCTCGGTATTTCTTTTCAACCACTTCAGGGAGAGCGAAATAATGGGACATGATGCAATTGTGGTAAAACTTGCTGATGATATTTATCTTTCAGGGAAAGCCGACTGGGTCTCAGACGATTTCCGGAAAGACCTGCGTGAACAGGTTGAAAGGATAAGACCAAATATTATCGGAAAAAAGGCACAGGATCTTGTGATGGATTCCGACAGAGGGATGTTTGTCTCCCTCTATGATATTGAAAAGGATTTCACAATTATTTATTTCTGGGAGCCTGATTGCGGCCATTGCGCTGAAGCAACACCCAAGCTGAAGGCTTATTACGACACGGCCAAAGACCATGGTGTTGAAGTCTTCTCGGTGTGCACGGCAGGAGAAAAGGCAAAATGGCAGAAATATATTGCCGACCATAAGCTCAACTGGATAAACGGCTGGGATCCCGAACGAAGAACCAATTTCGGTTTCTATTACAACGTGGAGGCAACTCCCCTGATTTACATCCTCGACAGGGACAAGAACATAATTGCCAAAAAGATCGGAGTCGACGACATAGGACCGTTCATCGACAATTACAGGAAGTATTTTATGAGGTAGCTTCCTGTTCCCTGATCCAACGAACCATTCCGTATACAGAATCAAAGCTGAAGCGACCGGCTGCCGACAGGCAGATCCATTGAGGCGCAGGGGAAGCTGTGACTTCAACTTTTATTACTGCAGGTGAATCCGAAACAGAAAATCCTGCTCTTACAACTGCCTGTTCCGTCCAGTATCTTTCAGCACCTTCCCCCTTGATGCTGATCTTTCCCGCTTCAGGCTTCCGGAACGAAACCGTCCCTTTTACAGGATCGAAGATGACCTTTGAATCATCAAAAAGGGTATTGAATGATCCGGCAAGCATGAGGTCTTCCGGAGCACCTTCAGCAAGACCAGTCTCATTCAGCAGCCATATCTTGTCGGAAAGCCTGGTGGCCATAAGAAGGTCGTGAGTGGAAAAAACTATGGTCTTGGTGCGTTTCCGTGTCAGTTCGTGCAAAAGGTGGATGATCCCGTATCTACCTGTGATATCAAGGAAGGCCGTAGGTTCGTCCATGATCATGATACCGGCATCCTGAGCCAGAACCATGGCTATCATCGCCCTTTGACGCTCCCCGTCGGAAAGCTCAGTAACCGGCCGTTCGATGAAACCTGTCATGCCGGTCATTGAGAGAGCTGAGGTGATAAATTCACGGTCAGTGGCGTCAATCTTTCCCATCCAGTTTGTATGAGGGAATCTTCCCAGCGACACCAGGTCGTAAACCCTCATGTTGCTAACCCTCACTATTTCGGTTGAAATATATCCCACTTTTGAAGAAAGTCCTTTTCTGGAATAGGTAGTTATGTCTGTTCCTTCCACATTAAGATGTCCTGATAGATGTGGCTGAAGTCCTGCCAGGGTTCGCAGAAGAGTGCTCTTCCCGATTCCGTTGCGGCCTATAACTGCTATAAGTTCGCCCTTCCCGGCAGTACCTGTTAAAGCAGGAAGGAGAAGAGATCCTCCCGTTTTACCGGACGAAAATCCTATTCCGAGGTCAGTAAAGGACAATCTTTTAGCTTTTTCAGTCATTGTCAGAAGATATCCAAATTCCTTTGATTCCGGAGTATCACCCAGATAACTATCGGAATGCCGATCAGGGCTGTCACGGAGTTAACCGGAAGCACACTGTCGGAGCCCGGAACCTGGGAGATTATATCGCTCGCAAGCATAATTGCAGCACCCGTTATAATGGTTGCCGGAACAAGTATGCGATGGTCGGATGTCCTGAAAATCATCCGGGCAATATGGGGAACCGCAATTCCAATAAACCCTATTGGCCCGCAAAATGCAGTCACCGTGCCTGCAAGAATGCTTGTCCCGGCAATTACAACGAATCTTGCCCTCTTGATGTCGAGACCGATGCTCCTTGCATAGTCTTCGCCCAGCAAAAGAGCATTGAGCATCTTGACTGAAATAAGACATGCTGCTATTCCGAAAGCTACAGAAATCAGCATTACATTAAGCTGTGATGCAGTAAGATTGCCCAGGCTGCCCATCGTCCAGATCACATAGGCCTTCAGCATGGTTTCGCTCGAGAAATACTGCATTATGCTGACTATCGCAGATACTCCTGCCGAGAGCATTATTCCAAGGATAAGAACGGTCATAATGTTCTTAACCTTTGACGAGATCATCATAACAAGAAGCATAACCAGTCCGGCTCCGGTCCAGGCTGCTGCTGCGAGAGCCCAGTTACCGATCCCTGATATCGCATCGGGAGGAATACGGGATGTGAATCCAAGAATGACGAAAGCAACTCCCAGACTGGCTCCGGAACTCAATCCAAGCACATAGGGTCCGGCCATGGGATTTCTGAAAAGAGTCTGCATCTGAAGACCGCTTATTGACAGTGCAATCCCTGCCAGTACGGCGGTGATAGCTTTTGGCAGCCTGAAGCGGATCAGAATTGTCCTTGTTGTTCCTTCGGTGTCATCCAGAAACGCCTTTACAATTTCAGAAGGACTGAGAGTTACCGAACCAAGAAATATATCAAGCAGGAACAGAAGTGCGAGAAGTATAAGCAGCCCGGAAAAAAAGAGGCTGTATCTGGCTGCTGATGCCCGTTCAGTTTTCACCGGTTGCAATCCTGCCTTCATCACGATTACTTCAGTTTAACATAGTAATACAATTCTTCTCCGGAAAACAGTCCGGGGTGGATGACCGATGCAATATCCCTGAGGATAATATGAGGGTTCAAACATCCGCTTTCCCAGTAATCGTTTCCCCCTCCGGGGCTCATTCTCCTGTTGTTGTTGTAGAGCCTGCCTCCTGTGAAACAGGGAAGCCGGGTGAGCCTTGGATCAACGGCAGCAATCTCCTGAACTGACCTTGCAGATCCGGTGTTCAGCCAGTAGTCGGCAGAAACCGCCTTGATGAAAACATTTTCAAGTCCCATGGGCATCGACACGTCCGAAACGGAATCCTCCCACAGATATTCACCGCCTGCATCGCTTATCAGCCTCGAAATATAAGAGTTGCCGGGAGAGATGAACCAAGTGTCCCTGAATGGCAGCCCAAGCAGTACCTTAGGTTTGCTGACAGCTTTTTCGGCTATCAGCGACTTGTACCTGTTATATTCATTTTCAGTGTGTTTAAATAATGAATCGGCAACAGGACTGCAGTTATAAAGAGCGCCGAAGAGTTTTATCCATTCAGCCTTCCCGATAGGATCTTCCTCAAGGTAGTCGGCATTGAATAAGACCTTTACTCCCATTTCCTTAAGCTTCCCAAGATAACCTGCCGATTCGCTTCCAATGCCGTACGCTATCACGATATCGGGAAGGAGACTGAGAATCAACTCTTTATTCAGATTGTCCTCATATCCTGCTTCGCTTATTTCACCATCAGCAACCAGCTTCCTGACCTGCTCATCATAAATGAAACCGGTGCCAGAAAAACCCCTGACGGATGCAGATCGTCCCAGAGCCTTAATCATTGCAATATGAGTGGTCGACATGCATACCACCCTTTCAAGGGGAACACGAATCACTCTGGCGGAGTCGATATGGGAAGGAATATTCATCCCCCGGGGCAGCAGGTACCAATCCTGTATAACACCGCCCGAACCCTGCCAGGGACCTATTACTGAAACATGCGAATACCCGTCGACGGCTTCAATCTTAAGTCTCTTCGCATGTGAAATACCGGGTGTTTCAGGCTTTCCAGGGATTCTGGCAGAATTGTTTGCTGATCTCTGACATGAAGCGAGCAGAACCGAGATCAGCATAAGGCCGCCAAGTAAGATCCGGGGGCCGGTTATTATCCTGTGAAGAGGGTAATGCATCAGAACTTCTATTCAGTAGCTGATTTAAAAAACATATTCCCTGGAATTACATCTGCTTCCAGTAACGACAGCAACGACCCTTCAGGGGAATACCTCAGCACAATACCCTTCTGAAGATAATCGCGTGCGTCTGTAACAAATACCTCGTCATTGAACGGATTAACTCCCATCCTGTAAAAGAAGTAACCGGCCTGAGGGATAAATGTTGTTGCGGGGAGTGTTTCCGAACCAATTTCCATCCGCCTGACACCGTCGTGAAGATAGTAGAGGAACTGACCGGTGCCGTCAATCTGCAGGCAGGTCGGGGAATCGCTCAGGGATGGAAAGGTAAATGTTTTGCTTATATTATTTGTTGATGAATTTATTGCAACAAGTCTGGCGTAATTTTCTCTTTTCCAGCCTCCGTTGCAAAGAATCCACAGTGTGTTGTTTCTGTCAACTACCATGCTTTCAGGCTCGATGCCCACCTCAATCGAATCGGTGACCTCATCTGTAAGAGTATTAATGACGAATATCTTGCTGCCTCCGGTCCAGTTGGCTGCATAAGCTCTTGATGAAGCGGTAACAATCGATTCGGAGGTGTTTTTAAGCGGGATATATCCGGCTGCGGTTTTGAACTGGAGGTCGATAATCCTTATTGAGTCGGAATAAAGGCTTGTAACATAAGCCTTTTGACTATTAATAAAAGAGATGTACCTTGGAGAAACGATCTCTTCTATTGTAGTAACCGACTTCATATCGTTCAGATTAGCCACCTCGACTTTATTCGAGTTATTTACGAGTATATAAGCCGTGTTATTGTAAAGACCGATTGAGTAAGGTACATCTCCAAGCGGCCGGTCGTTTGCCTCCCTGAAAATATTGTTGTAGATCTTCATTGAATCGTATGAAAAGAAAGAAAGTGAGCCGTTTCCCGATCTGAAATTTCCTTCATTCATTATGAATACTCCATTCCCCTTAAGATATGCCCGTTCAAGTCCTGTGACAACGGGATCACTCTCCTTTATGCAGGATGAAAGCAAGGCTACAGCGAAAAAGATAAAATATTTCTTCATGGTTATTTTTTAAACTGATATGCAAGTGATAAATAGAA
>JAVEXG010000132.1:0-9936 GCA_034004115.1 Bacteroidales bacterium
TTTCCCTTGCCCAGGCGCTGGAGTATCTCCATTGAATGGCCTCCGCCCCCGAAGGTGACATCGACATAAATACCCCCGGGACGGATGTTCAGTCCCCTGATACTCTCCTCAAGCAATGCAGGTACATGGTAAAACATTATTCCAAAGGCTCATTAGTACTTCCACCCAAAAGCTTTTCAGCCAGGTCGGCAAAATCATCGGATGGCATCCCAATTGTTTCATATACCGATGCCGGCCAAATCTCAATCCTTCCGTCCTGTCCGGCCAGAACTACATCCCTGTCGGCGCCGATCAGATCCATAAGCCTCCTGGGAATGAGCATCCTGTTGTTGTTGTCGAGAATAAGTTCGGCAGTCCCCTTGAAAAAGTTTCTCAGGAACATGTTGTGCTCACGGTTGTAGGGATTGATCTTCTTCCTGATCTTTTCCAGCTGCCTGTTCCAGTCGTCGATGGCATAGAGTACCAGGCAGTTCTCAAAAATGTCCTTCCTGACCACAAAGTGATCCTGTGCAGAGGCGGGCATCTGCTTCTTGAATGCTGAGGGAAGGATTATCCTTCCTTTTGCATCCACTTTGCACGGGTAATCACCAATAAAAGTGGCCATTCGTCAATTCTCTCAATTAAAACGCTAAAATATGCAAAAATTATCCACTTTACCCCACTTTGCTCCACTATTTTTTAGTGTATTGTTAATAACTTTTCCCGGTGGCAGTAATGAAGCGCTCATTTGATGGTTGTTTCATCACCGGAAAAATTTTCAAGAGAGGGATTTTGCCCGGAATTTTAAATCAGCTACTCTTTGTACACATCTTTTTGGAAGTTAGAATCATTGTTCGGTTCCCCTTTTTGTTTACCCCCCCGAAGGTTTTCGTGACCCCAGAAGATGGCATGTCATCCCTGTTTGTTCCACCCCCCATCCCCCCTAAAGGGGGGCTTTAGTCTACTAGTTCACAACTATCTGTAGGGGTGAATCGACTGATAATACTAGAACCTCATAAGCTATCGATCCGAAAACAGCAAACTATCTTAAGGAGAATAGTCCTCTGATTTGTATATCGCTCATTATTAGTTCTTAAACCCCCTTTAGGGGGCAGGGGGTAAAAAAGGCTCTAGGGGGGCGGGGGTGAAAAATGGCAGGAGTTGAATAATAAAGAATTTCAATAATCTGGTTGTGTATAAAGATGAGGGAGCAACCGGAGGTTAGTCAACCACTATCAGGTGTCAGTTCTGCAGGAGCTGAATATTTTTTAATACTTTTGCATCCGGGATCCAACTAAATTTCATAATGGAAGACCAGAAAACAGCGGATAACGTCCTTCAGGTCGATGTGGAGCAGATCCTTAATTCAAAGAACCCGGCGCTGAAGAAGGTGATCCCGGGCTTTCTGCTCAGGTATCTGAAGAGGATCGTTCACCAGGATGAGCTGAATGTATTCCTGAGAAAGGCCGGCCATCTGAGGGACGCTGAATTCATTGCCGCAGGACTGAAAGAATTCGACATAAGCTACAGGGTTACAGGAAGTGAAAACCTTCCGGAAAGAGGCAGGTACATTTTCGTTTCAAACCACCCCCTGGGAGGACTCGACGGACTGGTTTTCATCCACGAACTTTCGAAGTACTATCCCGCAATCAAATTCCCTGTAAATGATATTCTGATGAACATCAGGAATCTGTCGGGGATTTTTCTTCCCGTCAACAAGCACGGAGCCCAGGACAGGGAGGCGGCAGTGGCAATAGAAAACGCCTATGCATCCGAAAGCCAGATCCTGTATTACCCTGCAGGATTATGTTCACGAAAGAAGAAAGGAGTCATCTGCGACCTCAGGTGGCATAAAAGCTTTATAACCAAAGCCGTGCAATACAAAAGAGATGTTATCCCTGCTTATTTCTCAGGCCGCAATTCAAATTTCTTCTATAACCTTTCCAATATCAGAAACTTCCTTGGAATCAAAGCCAACATCGAAATGCTTTACCTGGTCGACGAACTGTTCAGACAAAAGGGGAAAACAATCGACCTGGTGTTCGGAAAGCCTGTCCCGTGGCAGACCTTTGACAGGACAAAGAGCGCTTCAGAATGGGCTGAATGGGTGAAAGAAAAATCATATCAGCTTCAATCGTTTATCTCCTGACAATCAAAGAATCAAAAAATATTTTATTTTTGATCGGTTTTTCAGCAGAACATGAGAAACTTCAAAACAATAAGGACAAAATGAAACCAGTAGCTGAACCTCTTCCAAGGGATCAGATCATAGCGGAACTAACACCCGATAAGCTTCTCCGGCGTACCAACAACGGGAATAATGAGGTGTATCTTTTTGATCACAGGAACTCCCCTGCTCTCATGCATGAGATAGGGAGGGTGAGAGAGATCACTTTCAGGCATGCAGGCGGCGGAACAGGCAAGGACATCGACCTTGATGATTTTGACACCGATCCTGAGGATCCGCAGAAACAGCTCATAGTGTGGGATCCCGATAACAAGGAGATGATAGGAGGATACCGGCTCTATTTTCCTCCTAAGGGATGCACCACATGCGATGTATCAAAACTTGCATCTTCATCCTATTTCAACTTCTCGGATAAATTCCTGAAAAAATACTACCCGCACATGATGGAACTGGGCCGTTCCTTTGTCCATCCTGATTACCAGTCAAGAGCCATGGGAAGGAAAAGCCTGTTTGCCCTTGATAACCTGTGGGACGGGCTCGGGGCTATCATTCTCGATAACCACCATCTGAAGTTTCTTTTCGGCAAGGTGACAATGTATCCCCATTACAACCAGAAAGCCAGGAATATGATACTTTATTTCCTCAAGAAGCATTTCGATGATCCCGACAACCTGGCAACACCGGTCGACCCGGCCAACATTGACATCAACAGGGAGGAAATGAAAAAGATATTCAGGGGATGGCGATACAAGGACAACTACAAAATCCTGTCGAGGGAGGTGAGAAATTTAGGAGAGACGATTCCTCCGCTCATAAATGCCTACATGGGATTGTCGCCGACAATGCGAACCTTCGGAACCTTTATTAACCACAAGTTCGGAGAAACTGAGGAGACCGGAATACTTATAACCCTGAGGGATATCTACGTTGAAAAGATCAACAGGCACCTGGCTTCATACAAGAACGACTACCTGATCACCTGGTTCTCCCAGGGAAATCAGTAAGCCCTCTCATTCCTGCCCTCGTAGTAATTTATGAATGACTGGTTGACCACCTTGTTGCCTCCGGGAGTGGGATAATTACCCGTGAAATACCAGTCGCCGGTATGTCCCGGACAAGCCTCATGCAAACCTTCAACCGACTGGAATACAATTTCAACTCCTGCACGAATCTCATCTGATTTCAGAAGATCAGCAATCTTCTGCGAAATCACGTCAGGGCAGAAGGGCTTGTATATTTCCTTCACCAGGTTCCTTATTTCATTAATGGGCTTAAGTATCTCTTCCTTAGCTTCCCTGTACAACTCCTGCAGCAGTTGTCCCCTGCCCGATTCGACAAGAAGCTCCACCGCAGCCCTGAAAGCTATCAGGTCGCCCAGTTTTGCCATATCGATCCCGTAGCAGTCGGGATATCTTAACTGCGGAGATGAAGACACTATCACTATTTTCCTGGGATCAAGCCGGTCGAGTATCCTGATAATGCTTTTTTTGAGTGTCGTGCCCCTGACTATTGAGTCGTCAATAACCACAAGGTTGTCGATACCTCTTCTTACTACTCCATAGGTAACATCATAAACGTGCCCCACGAGATCATCCCTGCCGGCATCCTCGGTTATGAAAGTCCTGAGCTTCACATCCTTTACAGCAATCTTTTCTACTCTCGGCCTGTGGTTTATTATTTTCTGAAGCTCCTCACGGGTAAGATTATCCTTTTTTTCAAGTATAGCGTCGAGCTTCGACTGGTTAATGTAATCCTCAACTCCCTTTATAAGTCCGTAAAATGCACTTTCGGCGGTATTCGGAATATAGGAGAAAACCGTGTTATCTATGTCATGGCCGACAGCCTTCAGCACCCTTCCGGTGAGCAGTTCCCCGAGCTTTTTCCTTTCCCTGTAAATAGCCTTGTCGGTACCTCTCGAGAAATATATCCTTTCAAAGGAACATTTCTGCGGTTCAACCTCATCCTTCAGCCTCTCCATCGAAACATCACCCGAAGCCCTGGCAATCAGTGCGCAGGCCGGCGGCAGTTCCTTCACGAGATCGGTACGGAGATTGAAAACAGTCTGAATCACAGGACGTTCTGAAGCTACAACAATAACATCATCGTCGACATAATAGAAAGCAGGCCTGATACCGGCCGGATCCCTCATAACAAAAGCATCGCCATGCCCCACGATTCCGGCCATCACATATCCTCCGTCCCAGTTTCGGCTTGCCTTGCTCAGGACAGTCGCCAGATCGAGGTTGCTCTCAATCAGCGGGGTTATCTCACGCTTTGTGAAACCCTGCTCCTTGAACAGCCTGAACACCCTTTCATTCTCCTCATCAAGCCTGTGCCCGACGTTCTCGAGAATGGTTACCGTATCAGAAAAATCGATGGGTGTCTGACCGAGTTCCACGAGATTTTTGAATATCTCACCAACATTTGTAAGATTGAAATTTCCGGCCATTACAAGACTTCGCGATTTCCAGTTGTTTTCACGGCTTACCGGATGCACGTAATCGATATTGTAGTTGCCAAATGTGCCGTAACGAAGATGCCCGAGGTACACATCGCATGCAAAAGGCACATTCATCCTGATGAAGGCCGGATCGGAAAATTTATCAGGGTTCTTCCTCTTAATGTTTACAATATCATCATAGATAAGATCGAAAATTTCCCTCAGGGGATCCGGTTTATTTGACCTCTGCCTGAAAATATACCTGTTACCCGGATTGACATTCAGCTTAATCCCTGCGATTCCTGCACCATCCTGCCCCCTGTTATGCTGTTTCTCCATCATCAGGTACATTTTCTGGAGGCCCCAGTCCCATGACCCGTATTTTTCAAAATAGTATTCAAGCGGCTTTCGCAGTCTGAGAAACGCAATGCCGCATTCGTGCTTTATACTTTCACTCATGGTGGAGTTAATTCAGATCGGGAAAATTAATTATATCGGGCACCAGGATCGCGTCCGGAAAAACCTTCCGGATCATCATGAGATCTCTCGTGCCTTCTATTCTCGTCCTGTAATCGCCAACCCTTATCTTGTAATAGCTTGGCTTGTCAAAAGTGATATCCGATTTAATATCCGGGAACTGGGTGATGAACTCAGCCCGTTTTTTACCTGCTTCCTCACGGGCATTCTTTTCCGAACTGTTGAAAATCTGTATCCTGAAGCCCTCCATTCCTCCCTGCCTCATGTTATAAAGAATGTAGCGCCTTATCAGCGTGTCAATCCTCGGATCGTGATTTATAGTCAGTGTCCCTGATCCGTAACGTATATCATCATTGCGGAACAGGTCGGCAGTCGAAGTAGCCTGCTGAGCCGCGCAAAATCCGGCTGAAAAAATTAAAAGTAACAGTAGTGTAATCTTTTTACCCATCATTGTTCTTTTATTATCAGAGCTCATTAGCCTGCTCGTCGGTGATCTCCAGGTTATGATATACATTCTGGACATCATCATCATCCTCAAGTACCTCGATGAATCTCAGGACCTTCCTGACCGATTCAAGATCAAGCGTCTTGGTTGTGTTAGGGATTCTCTTAAGGCCAGCCTCTTCAGGTTCTATCTCAAGTTCGTTTAGCTTCCTGTTTACACTGCCGAAATCTTCCATGGCACATGTAATTGTGAAAGTATCATCGTCATCTTCAAAATCCTGTGCTCCGGCATCAATCAGATCAAGTTCAATGTCTTCCATTGAAATGCCCTCCTTGTTTATAGTGAACACACCTTTCCTTTCAAAGAGAGAGCTCAGGGAACCGTTTGTCCCCAGCTTGCCTCCAAGCTTGTTGAAGGTAGCCCTGACCGAAGCAACAGTGCGGTTGTTGTTGTCGGTGAGGCATTCAGTAAATATTGCTATACCGCCCGGACCGTAACCCTCAAAAGAGGTCTCAACATAACTGTCAGCATCAGCCCCTGAAGCCTTCTTGATGGCCCTTTCGATATTATCCTTGGGCATGTTTGCCCCCTTGGCATTCTGGACAGCCAGCCTGAGCCTTGCGTTTGTGTCAATGTCGCCTCCGCCTTCCCTGGCAGCAATCATTATTTCCTTAATGATCTTGGTGAAGATCTTTCCCTTTTTGGCATCATTCGCACCTTTCTTCCTCTTAATCGTCGACCATTTACTGTGACCTGACATATAAGTTGCTTTTTAATTTCAGATGCAAAATTAAATAATTCTTTAATACATCATCCATTGTATGTACTTTTGCCGTCAAAATACGTGAGTGAAGGCGTGAGGCGTGGGGCGTGGGGCACAAATGCAACAAGGAAGGAAGTTGCCCTGCGCCCTGAGCCCTGAGCCCTGAGCCAGATTTACCAGCAACCAGCAACCAGCAACATTTAATGACCAACAAAAAAGTATATATTGAAACCTACGGCTGTCAGATGAACGTTGTTGACAGTGAGGTGGTTATTTCGATTCTTTCGGATCACGGATTTGTACACACAGGCAATATCAGGGAGGCGGAACTTATCCTGATAAACACCTGTTCAATCAGGGATAACGCCGAGCAGAGGATTTGGGGAAGGCTCAAGGCGATCGGGCATCTGAAGAAAAAGAATCCCCGGATAGTTATCGGACTTCTGGGATGCATGGCTGAAAGGCTGAAGGAGAAGGTCCTTGAAACGGAGCATCTGGTCGATCTTATTGCCGGACCTGATGCCTACCGCGACCTGCCCTCGCTTATCGGAGAAGCAGAGTCGGGACACAAGGCGGTTAACGTGCTGCTGTCGCGCGAAGAAACATATGCTGACATAGCACCTGTAAGGATGGACCTTAACGGGGTCACATCATTCGTGTCGATAATGAGAGGCTGCAACAACATGTGTGCCTATTGCGTGGTGCCTTACGTGAGAGGAGCCGAAAGAAGCAGGGATCCTGAATCAATAATAAGTGAGGTAAGGAAACTCCGTGACAAAGGCTACAAGGAAGTCACCCTGCTCGGCCAGAATGTTGATTCTTACGGATATCCGGCCGGAGATCACACAATTTCATTCCCGGAACTACTTGAAAAAGTTGCCCTTGTCGATCCGCTGATGAGAATCCGGTTTTCAACATCGCACCCCAAGGATATGTCGGATGAGCTGCTTCATACAATGGTCCGGCATCCAAATATCTGCAGGCATATTCACCTGCCTGCCCAGAGCGGAAGCAGCCGCATCCTGAAACTGATGAACAGGGAATATTCGCGCGAATGGTATATGGACCGGATAAGGGCCATCAGGTCAATTATCCCTGATTGTGCAATCTCGACCGATATAATTACGGGTTTCTGCACCGAGACTGAAGAAGATCATCTCGAAACCCTTTCGCTTATGGAGTGGGCGGGATACGATTTCGCCTATATGTTCAAGTACAGCGAGCGGCCGGGAACCAAAGCCGCCAGGAAAATGAAGGATGATGTGCCCGACGATGTGAAGACAAGGCGGCTGAATGAAATCATCGCCCTTCAGAACAGATTATCCGCATTATCGAAGAAACAGGATGTTGGCAGGATTTTTGAAGTTCTGACAGAGAATATCTCAAAAAGATCGGCAAGCCATTTGTCGGGAAGGACATCACAGAACAAGGTGGCCGTATTCCCGGAAGAAGGCAGGCACACCGGGGAGTATGTCAATGTCAGGATCGACGGATGCACCCCCGCTACACTTCTTGGGAAGATCATTTAACAATTATTAATTGTGAATTGAGTAATTCGGGCTTAACTTGCATAAAAATATAAGAACTATAAAATGAGAACGAAAATTATATTCCTGATTATTATGGCGATGGTTTCCTTAAATGTCGCATCAGGCCAGAAATCAGGAAAAAAAATAAAGATATCCGGTCACGTTGTTGACGGGACTCTGACTCCGGTTGCAAATGCGATCGTGATGCTTGACGGCGAAAAAAGTAACGCGGTGACTGATCAGAAAGGTCACTTCAAGGTTAAGGTGAAACCGGGCAATACCAAAATCGGGATATTCACAATGACAAACGGGATTCTTGAAGAGCCTCTCGACGGAAGAAAAACAATCAATTTCAAATTTGAAGGTTCTGTGCCTGTCCAGGTTGTGGAAACCGATCCCCTCGATGAAGCGGTTGATATCGGTTACGGGTCGGTAAAGAAAAGGAGCATGACCGGCACAGTGAACAGAATTGACGGCACAAATCCCAAATACGCTTCCTACAGAAATATCTACGACATGATCCGGGGAGAAGTAGCCGGAGTGCAGGTAAACGGAAACAGCATCAGGATACAGGGAGCATCATCGCTGATGCTGAGCACGGAGCCCCTGTTTGTGGTCGACGGTATGGTGGTAAACTCCATCTCCGACATCCAGCCTTATAACGTTAAATCGATAGAGATACTTAAAGGTTCGTCGGCATCAATCTACGGATCACGCGGAGCTAATGGAGTTATCCTTATTAAGCTGATCGGATCGAGCGAATGATAGGTTCGGATCAGCTTATTCCTTTTTCCTCAGAATTATATTCAGCTCGTCGAGCTGCTTCTGCGATATTTCAGCAGGCGTATCAAGCATAACATCGCGGCCCGAGTTGTTCTTGGGGAATGCAATGAAATCTCGTATTGAATCCTGTCCCCCGAACATAGCCACCCAACGGTCAAATCCGAATGCAATCCCGGCATGAGGCGGAGCTCCGTATTTAAAAGCATTAAGGAGGAAGCCGAACTGCTCCTTTGCCTCCTCGTCGGTGTATCCCAGAACCTTGAACATCAGTTTCTGAACATCTTCACTGTGAATCCTTACCGATCCTCCACCTATCTCCACCCCGTTGATAACAAGGTCGTAGGCATTTGCCCTTACCTTTCCCGGATCGGTCTCCATAAGCTTCAAATCTTCAGGATTCGGAGAGGTGAACGGGTGGTGCATGGCATAAAAACGTGATGTTTCCTCATCCCATTCGAGCAGCGGAAAATCAACCACCCACAGAGGGGAAAAAACATCTCTCTTCCTAAGGTTCAGCCTGTTGCCCATCTCCAGACGGAGTTCGGAAAGAGCAGTGAGAGTGTTCTTCCTGTCACCCGCCAGGATAAGAAGCAGATCGCCCGGCTGCGCATTTGCCTTCTCAACCCAGAGTTTCAGATCTTCAGGTGAATAGAATTTGTCGGCTGACGATTTCAATGAACCGTCGGTGCCATATTTCAGGTAAACAAGACCCTTCGCCCCTATCTGAGGCCTTCTTACAAATTCAGTGAGTTCGTCGGTCTGTTTCCTCGAATATTCCGAGCACCCCGGGGCACAGATTCCTCCGATGTATTCTGCACTGTCGAACACCCCGAAACCATGACCTTTGACGGCCGCGGTCAGATCTGAAAACTTCATCCCGAAGCGAAGATCAGGCTTGTCGGATCCGTAGTACTCCATTGCTTCTGCATAGGGAAGCTTCAAAAACCGCCCGGGTAACTCCACTCCCTTTATCTTTTTAAAAAGAAACCTGGCAAGTCCCTCGAAAGTATCAAGTATATCATCCCTTTCAACAAACGACATTTCACAGTCGATCTGTGTGAATTCGGGCTGCCGGTCAGCTCTCAGATCCTCATCCCTGAAGCATTTGACCATCTGGAAATACCTGTCAAATCCGGCAACCATCAACAGCTGCTTGAGTGTCTGGGGCGACTGCGGCAGAGCGTAGAATGTTCCAGGCTGCATCCTCGAAGGCACGACAAAGTCGCGGGCTCCCTCTGGTGTGGATTTGATAAGTACGGGCGTTTCCACCTCAACAAAACCAATCGAATCCATATAGGTGCGAACCTCCCTTGCAACATTGTGCCTGAGAAT
>JAVEXG010000133.1:0-9727 GCA_034004115.1 Bacteroidales bacterium
CAAAGACTGGGATGTAATCCTTACTTCTTATAATTTTCAGCAGGCCTACAGGAAGGAACTTGATGCTGCAGTAAAAAAAGCTGCTGCTGCCGGGATAGGGATAGTAGCGATGAAGACCCTTGCCGGCGGAGGATTTCTCGACAAGGAAAAGACCAAACCAATAAATACTAGCGCAGCCATTAGATGGGTGCTGTCCAACCCGGATATTCATACTACAATACCGGGAATGACTCAGTTCGACCAGCTTGAATCAAACGTCCGGCTCCTTACCGACATTACACTGACAGAGCAGGATAGAAATGATCTTCTGCTTGCAGGTGCTGATCCCGGACTATATTGTTCGGGTTGCAATAAATGCATTGGAAAATGTGAGAAAGGGTTGTTTATTCCCGACCTGATGAGAGCATATATGTACGCTTACGGGTATGGCAATCCATTGGAGGCTCAGGCACTTCTTGCCGGACTTGGCTATGGAAAGGATCCATGCGGCGATTGCTCCGAATGTTCTGTTGAATGCGGCAAAGGGTTCAGAATCAGGGAAAAAATTGCCGATGTATCGCGACTGACTGGAGTTCCGTCAGAGTTTCTGGCCTGACCGTTATTTTTACTAAAAGAAAGCCGTTGTTATGTACAGAAAAATAATGCTTTTGTTTTCCGCAGGGCTCTTATCAGTTATTACAATTGCCCAGGATGTAATCATTCCGGAGATGAAGGGGTACCGGATCATGAAAGATTATCCTGTTTACAAACCGGAAAATCTCTGGGACTTCATAAATGGTGCGGCCGATAATTATCTGGCTTATGGATTCATTGATCTGAATGTAGCTGAATACAAGAAGGGCAAGGATGTTATAAAACTTGAAATTTACCGGCACAGTGACAATACAATGGGATTCGGGATATATTCCTCTGAACGGTCGCCATCGTTCAATTTTGTTGACATCGGAGCGCAGGGTTACATTGCCGGAGGATCGATTAATTTCTTCAAGGGTGATTATTATGTAAAGCTCAGGACTTATTCAAAAAAGGAAAAGGTTCTTAAAGATGAGGAGACACTGGCGAGACGGGTCGCCTCACTGCTTCCCGGTGACAATGCAATGCCTCCGGTACTCTCACAGTTCCCGCCTGATGGGAAAAAACCCAATGAGGAAGTCTACATTCATGAAAGCGTTCTTGGTCACAGTTTTCTCGGAAAGGCCTTCAAGGCTGCTTATCAGACAGGATCGGATGAATTTTCCGTTTTTATTTCAGATGGAAATTCTCCGGAGGAAGTAAAGGAAACCGCACACAAATACATAGCCACAGCCGGGACCGCCGCTGTTGAAACGGGCGATAGTAAGATCATGATCACTGATGGATATAATGGCACGATTTTTCTTGCCTGGAAGGATAAACGGCTTGTTATTATTTCAGGTCTGGCCAAAGATCAGGCTGACATTGCAGACAGGTATTCGACGGAGATCCTAAAATAAAATGATTAACGAAGCTGACTAAGGCTTTTCTGCATCAAGTATTTCTGAGATCATATTCTTCAGCTGCGAATATGAGCTGACAACCCTGATGTCCTTATTGTCGTCAATTACATTCTGCGGAGGTCTGTAGAGTATTCCGTGTTCTGCTTTTCGGAGCATTGAAATATCGTTATACGAATCACCTACGGCAATAACTTTGAAATTAAGGTTCTGAAGCGCTTCAACCACCCTTCTTTTTGCTTCGTTCTGGCGAAGGTTGAAATCAGTTATGTTGCCTTCCCTGTCGATTGTCAGATGGTGGCAGAACAGGACAGGCCATCCCATTTTCTCAAGCAGGGGATCACCAAACTCCCTGAATGTATCGGAAACCACTACCATCTGAACCTTGCCGTGAAGCCAGTTTACAAAATCAAGTGCCCCGGGCATGAGTTCGAGGAGGGAGATTACTTTCTGAATGTCGTTAATAGTAATCCCGTGCTGCTTCAGTATCTCAAGCCGCCTCTTCATCAATGCATTGTAATCGCTGATATCGCGTGTGGTAAGCTTGAGTTCTTCAATTCCGGTCCATCTTGCGACATTTATCCAAACCTCGGGAACAAGAACTCCTTCCAGATCGCTGCAAAGTATGTACATCTTCTGCAATATTTTGTTTTAATAATTCTGTATTATGAACTTGTGAAGCAGATCATAATTATTCTCTAAAGATAAAAATTCTTCGCTTTGTGATTCCACCTTCCTGAGCGATTCAGGAAGTTCAGGTTCAATATTTAAGATATCTTTAATCTCGTCACGGAATTTTGCAGGATGAGCTGTCTCAACAGCAAAGCAAAGCTCATCGCTGCATTCGGGGTGCTTTTCAAGAAACTCCCTGAGCCCGGCCCATGCTACAGCTCCATGAGGTTCAATCACTTCCCCGTAATTTTTGTAAAACTCCCTTATTGTTTCCCTGGTTTCTGTATCAGAAATGAAAGTTGCAAAAAAATCGTGCCTCAGAGCCTTCATGTCGGGCATTGTATGGATTATTCCTTTTTCGTCCATTCTTCCCCCGTACATGGCAATAATCCTTGCAAGGTTACTGGGGTGGCCGACATTCATTGCACTCGAGATGCAGTTTATCGAAGGTGAAATCGGTTGATATTCATCGTTTTGAAGAAAAAGAGGAACTTCATTGTTTTCATTTGTGGCAATTACAAATCTTTTGACCGGAAGTCCCATTTTTCTTGCCAGAATTCCACCGGCAAGATTTCCGAAGTTACCGGAGGGAACGCTGAAGATGCACCTGTCTTTACTGCTGTTTGCCAGTCGCGACCAGGCATAAAAATAATAGACCGACTGGGGGATGAGCCTGCCGATATTTATCGAGTTTGCCGATGACAGATTAAATTCCGCAAGTGATTGATCCATGAAGGCAGTCTTTACCAGTCGCTGGCAATCGTCAAATTTCCCGTCAATTTCAATTACCCTTATATTCCCGCCAAGGGTAGTCATCTGTTTTCGCTGCAACCCAGTCACTTCGTTGGCAGGATAGAGAATTACCACGTTTATATTTTCCAGTCCTCTGAAGGCATTGGCGACAGCGCTTCCCGTATCGCCCGAGGTTGCAGTCAGAATGGTGATCTTCCTTTTTTCCTTACCAAGGAAATACTGCATCAGCCTTCCCATAAGCAGGGCTGCAAAATCCTTGAACGATGCGGTTGGTCCCTGGTCGAGTCGCATTATGTACTGCCGGGCGTCCACATGTTCGAGTGGTATTCCGAATGTATAGACAGAATTGCATATTTCCCTGAGTTCCTCAATCCCGATCTCGTCACCGGTTATGCTTCCGACAATATGTGATGCCAGTTCCGGGTAGGAGAGGGCGGAGAATTTTCCAAGTTCATCCTGCCTGAAAACCGGGAGGTTCACCGGCATGTACAAACCCCCGTCGGGAGCAAGACCTTTCAGAAGAGCTTCCCTGAATGACGACAACGGGGCATTCAGGTTGGTGGAATTATATAATGTACCTGCTTTCAATTTCTTTTTTAAACATTAACAACTCTCATTATATCGGCAAAGACACCTGCAGCAGTAACATCCGCACCTGCACCGTATCCCTTGATTACCATGGGGAGCTCCCGGTATCGTTCAGTTGTAAGAAGCACTATGTTGTTGCTTCCCTCAAGGTTGAAGGTGGGGTGGGTGGAGTCGACTGAAATAAGTCCTACTTCAGCTTTTCCGCCATCCATTGTAGCAAAGAACCTCCACTTCCTGTTCTGCCTTACAAGTTCCTGTCTTTGTTTTTCAAATTCATCGTCAAATTCCCTGACTTTTTCGTAGAAGCTTGCAAGATCGCCCGCGAAGCATTCCGCGGGGAGGAAATTTTTAACCTTAACATCTTTCATCTCGAGCGAATAACCTGCCTCGCGTGACAGAATAAGTATCTTCCGAACCACATCGACTCCGCTCAGGTCTATCCTGGGGTCAGGTTCAGAGTAACCTAAGTCCTTGGCCATCCTGATTGTTTTGCTAAGTGGCATATCAGGGCCGAGAGTGTTGAATATAAAATTAAGTGTGCCTGAAAGGACAGCCTCAATCTTAAGTATCTTGTCGCCGCTGACCACAAGGTCGTTTATTGTTTTTATTATGGGAAGACCTGCGCCGACTGTAGTTTCGTACATAAATCTGACCCCTCTTTCATTTGCCATTGTTTTAAGCATGTGATAATAGGAGAAGTCGGAGGCACAGGCTATTTTGCTTGCTGTAACCACTGAAACATATTTTTCAAGGGCGCTGCCGTAGGTTTGTGCGACTACCGCATTGGCAGTGCAATCGACAAAGACTGAGTTTCTGAGATTGAGTTTAGTCATCTGCGCCATGAAGGCATTAATGTCGCTCCTTTCTCCGTCGGTCTCGAGAGCTTCCCTGCATTTTTCAAGAGTAATCGGTTTTCCGGGAATAAGCATCTTCCTTGAATTAATCAATCCGAGAAGGTTTATATTGAGATTATATTCCTTGAGAAGAGTTTGCCGCTGTTTTAACAGCTGTTTCACAAGGCTCGAACCTACCAGACCCGTGCCTGCGATGAACAGGTGCAATTCCTTGTATTTTGAAAGGAAGAAACCATCATGAATGACGTTAAGCGCCTTCCTCAGGTTATCATTTTTTATAACCACCGAAATGTTAAGCTCTGACGAACCCTGGGCAGTTGCAATCACATTTATTCCGTTCCGGCCGAGAGATCTGAAGAGTATTGCCGAAATACCAGGTGTGTTTTTCATTCGTTCGCCGACGATCGCGATGATTGAAAGGTCCTTTTCTATCAAAATCTTAAGCTCTTTCCTGAAATTGATCTCTCTTTCAAATTCCTGGTTTATGGCTTCAACAGCTTTTTTTGAATCAGGAGGATTGACGGCAAATGTTATGGAGTATTCAGATGAAGCCTGAGTAATCAATACTATGCTCACGTTTCGTTTCGCAAGTGACCCGAAAAGCCTCATGGATGTCCCTGATATCCCAACCATGGAGGGCCCCTGGAGTGTTATGAGGTCTATATGGTCGATTGAAGAGATGCCTTTTATGGGACTCCTGCTTCCGTTTGACGGTTTGTTGCTTATCAGGGTTCCCTTTGCCCCGGGGTTATATGAGTTAAGTATCCTTACCGGGATTGTTTTTTTGTAAACCGGCCGCAGGGTGGGAGTGTAGATTACTTTGGCCCCGAAGTGCGACAGTTCAATGGCTTCGGAATATGAAAGCGATTCAATTGCATATGCTTTTTCGACTTTTCTGGGATCGGCTGTCATGAAACCATCGGTGTCGGTCCATATCTCCAGCATGTCGGCATTAATGGCAGCTGCAATTATTGCTGCGGTGTAATCCGAACCGCCTCTTCCCAGGGTTGTCGTTTCATTAGCTTCGGTGGCGGCAATAAATCCGGGCACTATTATGACCTTGTTTTTTCTGAGAATTTTTTTCCTGATAAGCGGGTTTGTAACTGTAAAATCGACGTTTGCGTTCCCGAAATTATTGTCTGTCCGGATAATCTCTCTTGAATCGAGAAGAATTGAGTTTTCAAGGAATGCCGAGATAATGGCTGAGGAAGCCCTTTCTCCGGCGCTGAGCGCTTTGTCGAGAGAAAACCTGCTGAGTTCCCGCAGAAGAAATAAACCACTCAGAGTTTCGCTCAACTCACCAAAAATATCTTCAATGCGGGAGAGGGTTGCCTCAAGCAGGTCGCCAGACAGCAATTCTGAACAAATGGTTCTGTGTCGCAGGATCAGTTCATCAAGCCTGGTTCGGTAACCGGGATCATGACCTGCAGCCAATTCGCTCAGACTTTTCAGTGTGTCGGTAACCCCCTGCAATGCTGAAAACACAATCACTACAGGCAGTGGTTCCGACCCGATGATTTTCTTGACTTCCCTGATCCTTTCAGAATTTGCTACTGAGGACCCTCCGAATTTCAGGACCTTCATACGAAAAATATTAATCCCCGTTACGGGTAACAATGGTTAATTCAAAACAAGCTGCAAAAATAACAAAAATCAGGGATTTAGCCTGATCTCGTTATTTTATTAGCAAACGGAGCCTTTTTGTTTACAATTTCTACACTCTGAATGAGTGGTGCTTTAAAATCGCAAAGACAGGTATTACGGTCTGTGACAGGTGCTTCATGGAGTCCTGCGGTCAATTCCGCAAAGAACTCCATGAGACCTGTAACAGGGGGATACCCTGTTATGATGCTGAAGCTCTTTCGAGCCGTTTCAGTATTGAGAAGATGAATGCCGCTGAGAGCAGGCAGCAAACAATGAAAACCAGCCATAATGTGCTTAGCGACACTTTATCCCACATAAGAGTGCCGACAAAGAGAAGCTTGTTTCCGATTGCAGTGGCGAGAAGCCATCCTCCCTGCATCAGACCCTGGAAGCGTGACGGAGCCACTTTTGAAACAAATGACAATCCCATCGGACTAAGGAAGAGTTCAGCCACGGTAAGTACAAGGTAACTGCTCATGAGCCAGTAGGGCGACACCCTGGCGCTGTCAGCAGCAGGCATGCCTGCCAGTGATGCCGGAGACGGAGCCCCGATTGAAGCTATTAATATGAGTACGAATCCGAGAGCAGCAATCACCATTCCGATGCCAATCTTTTTCGGAGTTGATGGTTCGATTCCTTTCTTATTCATCCAGGCGAATAATCCCATCACAGGAAAGGTAAGGGCAACTATGAACAGAGGGTTGAAAGACTGAAATACCTCCGGAGAAATTGAATTCTGTGGTCCGAATGCATTGAGATTTTTACTGAGAATCGTCGTGGGATCGAAGCCTGTCAGGAAGAAAGCAGCAAACCATAGCGATACTACGAAAAGTAATCCTCCAAGAAGTTTGGATCTTCTTGTCATGTTCTTATAGAGCAGGATAACGATTCCAGCAATCGAACCTATTACCGCCAGCATTGAAGGCAGGGTGAAGAACATATTTGTAAAAGGACCCACCTGTTTTACGGTGTAATCCCTTGCAAACAAAGTAAGGGTGAGACCGTTCTGGTGGAATGACATCCAGAAGAACACAACCACTATGAAAACCAGAATGAGCGCTGTTACGCGGGCTCTTTCCTCCTTGGTGGAGGAGAGAATTATCCACGTGATGAATCCTGAAAACAGGCCAAACGCGAAACCGGTTGCCACATCAATATGCTCTGAAAGCTGAAGCAGGAAAGCTGTAAGTCCCATTGCCGCTATGGCGGAAACTACGGGCAACGGTTTGAATTCGATCTTGTCAGATGCATTGGTGGTGACCTTAACCTCCTTGTTTGGAAGAAGACGGTTGAAGATAATATAAACCAGCAGTGAGATGACCATTGCAACTGCGGCAATTCCGAAAGCATAATTATATCCTTTTGAGAACACCTCAAGGTAACTATGGGCAAAGGCCTGCAGATCGGTGACTGGGCCTGACAGGCTTACATTGTTGGCAAGCTGCTGGAAAACTGAAGTGTCCGCAAGTGTGCCGTTTATATACTGATGACAAAGCGACGGAACGCTTCCGTCGTGGGCAAAACCATTGGTTTTCAGCCACCAGTTTCTCATTCCGTTTGCGGCGTAGGGAGCAAAAAAAGCGCCGACATTTATCCCCATGTAAAATATCAAAAAAGCGGTATCCCTCAGCTTCGAATATTTCGGATCATCATACATCTGTCCGACGACAGCCTGAAGGTTCCCCTTGAAGAGCCCGTTACCCAGAGCAATTGTCATCAGTCCGATTAAAGTTATTGTGAGTGTCATGCCCGGGACGGCCATGATAACGTAACCGGCGAACATTATTATTATGCCTGCAAGTATCACAAGCTTATACTTCTTTGTGGCGTCGGCAAGGATACCGCCAAGCAGTGCAAGAGCATAAATGCCGAAATAAAACCAACTGTAAATTACTCCTGCTTTCTCAGCGGAAAGGCCGAATTTGGCCTGGAGGAAAAGCACCAGGATTGCCATCATGGTGTAAAAGCCGAACCTTTCTCCCATATTTGAGAAGAAGGCTACCAGCAGACCTTTGGGGTGATTTTTTAACATATCTGATCAGTTAATGGTTTAAAATAATTGTCAGGTCAGGATGATAATACATTCTGTATGATTTCCCGGGTTAACACGGGAAATCTGAAACGTAGCAAATATATTAATCTTTTTAACATTTGGACAAAAACAGGTGATATTGTGAATGGCTCACCGTTCTCTGAGGCTTCGCAGGAGAGTATGCTTTTGCGATTTGGGTTTGAATGATTATTTTTGAATTCTAAGAAGAAACCCTGATGGCATGAAAATTTTCAGAACTTCACAGATAAGGGACATCGATTCGCTTACAATTGCGGAGGAGAAAATTCAATCTGCCGAGTTGATGGAGCGAGCTTCCGGTCAGTTATTTAGCTGGATATCAAACAGGTTTGACAGGTCAAACAGGTTCATTATTCTTGCAGGTCCGGGTAATAATGGCGGCGACGGCCTTGCCCTGGCAAGGATGCTGGCTGCAAACCGCTACGATGCTGAGGTCTTTTTTGTAAGGGTATCGGATAAGACCTCCTCTGACTGGAAACACAATTATGAAAGGCTTAAGAAGGAAACCAGCGTTCCGTTTATTACTCTCGACAGTATCGAGAAGTTCCCTATTACCGGCAATAGTGATGTTTTTATTGACGCGATTTTCGGTTCGGGACTTACCCGCCCTGCCGACGGAATCGGGGCTGATGTTATAAAAAGAGTAAATCATTCAGGATGCACGGTGGTTTCAGTTGATATTCCTTCCGGATTGTTTGGCGAAGATAACACTGCGAATAACCCCGACATAATTATAAAGGCCTCTTACACCCTGAGTTTTCAGTTCCCGAAGCTTAGTTTTTTGTTTCCCGACACTGCCCTGTATGCAGGCGAATGGCGTATTCTGCCCATTGGTCTGAGCGGCAATGCAATAATGAACACACCAACGCCCTATGAATATATTGAAGACACCGAGATAATCTCACTCCTTAAAAAACGGTCGAAGTTTGATCATAAGGGAATTTTCGGACATGGACTCCTGGTAGCAGGATCGTACGGTAAAATGGGCGCTGCAGTTCTGGGCGCACGTGCTGCCCTGAGAACAGGCATTGGTCTGCTTACCTGTCACATTCCCGGCTGCGGATATGAAATCATGCAGATCAGCGTGCCGGAAGCCATGGTAAGGGTCGACAGAAGTGCAACATGCATTACAGGAGTGGGTGAATATGACATTTTTGATGCGATAGGGGCGGGACCCGGCCTGGGTGCCGATCGGGCCACTTCCGGGGCTTTTCTGGACCTGGTTGAAAAATGTGGAAAACCGATTGTAATTGATGCTGATGGCATAAATATTCTTGCCATGGAAAAGGAAAAATTCCCTGTTCTTCCGGTAAATTCAATTCTTACCCCTCATGTCAGGGAGTTTGAAAGGATTGCCGGAAAGGCTGACAACGGATTCGACAGGCTCAGGCTGCAGATTGATTTTGCAGTAAAACAGAATTGCATTATCGTACTCAAGGGAGCTTATACTTCAATTGCGACGCCTGACGGAAAGGTGTTCTTCAACAGCACCGGAAACCCCGGGATGGCCACTGCCGGAAGCGGAGATGTTCTGACAGGGATGATTCTGGCCCTGTTGTCACGGGGATATCGGCCTGCTGATGCTGCGGTTCTGGGAGTCTGGCTGCATGGACTTGCCGGCGACCTGGCGGCTGCCGGGATGGGGCAGGAATCGGTTACTGCCTCTGATATAA
>JAVEXG010000134.1:0-9705 GCA_034004115.1 Bacteroidales bacterium
GCCAGAATAGAAGCGCCATCAGAAATGAATTGCCGAAAAAGGCGATCACATTCTTAGAAAAACCGTTCACAGCTTCCCTGAAACCTTCGTACATCCTGCATGTTATCGTATTATCACCGGCAAGGCAGGCAATTTTTATACCTTGCTTCTTGAAAAGCCGGGCAATTGATATGTCTTCTACCTTGTCTGCCTTAACCGCTTCATGTGGTCTCAGGGCAAGGTATTCTTCCTTTCTGAAAAACATGAATTGTCCGTTGGCAGCCGAAAGTGACGGGTAGCCCGATTTTCTTACAAGCACCAGAGGCAGCAGGGACAGAAGGATATAATTCATATTCGGTACCGTGATCCATTCTCCGATACTCTTTATAATTTGTTTAGGGAAAATTGAAATCAGCCCGAGATCATGCTTTTCCGAAAAGCTGATGCTTCGCCCGATAAGATTGCCGCCCACCCTGACGTCGGCATCGAGGAAGAGCAGGTAGCTGCCTTTGGCTTCGAAGGCAAGCGAGTGGCATGCGAAATTCTTACCCAGCCATCCCCCGGGAAGCGTGCCGGAACCGATCAATCGGATCCTGTTGTCTCGCCTGGCGTATTCGTCTGCTATATTTGCCGTTTTGTCTTCTGATTGGTCGTTATAGACGACTATTTCAATGTCTTTGTAATCCTGGTGTATCAGGTCATCAAGAAGATTACCGATGTTATGCTCTTCGTTCCTTGCGGGGATTAGCACCGACACCAGTGATGAATGAGTCTTCCGGGTTTCCGGCAGACTGGTTTCGGCGAGAAGGTTTGCCAGCGATACAATAAGCTGGATGGCCGTGAAAGTCAGGACAATATAGGCCGCTATCACCATCATTCCTGACTTTTGGAAATGTTGACGGCCACGCATTCGGAATAAAACAGGTTGAATTCCTTCTGAAGCGTTTCGGTGCGGAAGTCATTACCACTGTATTCTTTCAGATACATGTAAAGTCCTGGCTTTTGATTTGAGAAATAATCGACAAGGTTGACCAGGAAAATTATCTGTGGCCTGGCGGCTGCCTTTTTCAGTACATATTCAATTCCCTTTTCAAAGATGAAGGCATTTTTATATATCGATTCGATCCGGCCCTGCGGGAACATCAGTACCAGGTTGTTTCTATCGTTAAGCAGTTCAGCCGTGTAGCTGAGCGATTCGACTATGCTTCTCGAGCCTTTTCTGACTGAAAAACCTCCTGATTTATTTAAATACATGTGTTTTCTGAGCTCTTCCTCGAGCATCATGAAGAAGAAGAATTTCCGGTGAAGCAGTTTCAGGTTGAGATAAACCACCCAGAACCCGTCCCACCAGCTGAAATGATTGGAGATCATGAGAATTGGCAGGCCCTTTTCCCTGAAGTCGTGTGATATGCTCACATGGTGAAAATGCATTTTGATCTTCAGCCACGAATAGAACTGAAAGAAGGGGTAGATTACCGGGTGGTGTGATGCCTTCAGGATCATCGGGCAAATTTCAGGATAATTACAAGTATTATGAAAAAGACAGCCTGAACATACAGTACGAAGGGGGCAATCCGGTTTTCTGTCCTGATGCCGGATAGCCTGAGAAGCGAATGGAAAATGACGGCCAGAAGGAACCATGAAGCATAATTTCTCCATGGTATCACATTTTCATCAAAGCTCCACATATGCATCACGGGTGCTGCCTGTTCGAGTATCAGGTCGTACGCGAGCATCAGGGCCGATCCGGCGATGATCTTAAGGAAATCGGAGACCGGAAAACGGTCGGCGATAACGGCAGAACAGTAAACCAGAAGAGCCCAGTTGACTCCTATCATAAGAGGAGTTTCGAATATTTTAGGTCCCAGGCCTGTTTCGTATCTGTAACTGCCGAATATCCTTCCGGTTTTTACGCCGATAGCCTCTATAATGAAAGCTGTGATGAAGATGAAAAGGAAAAAGAAGATCTCTCTTGCAGGATCGTGGGATTTGTGGAAGAGTATCAGAGCGGCGATGCTCAGCAACAGTGCCACAGGAGTCAGTGAAGTGAATGTTTCCCTGGAAGCCGGTAATGCCATGCCTGTAATGCCAACGGAGAAAAATATCCCAAGCAGGATCTTTGCTGTAAGTATTCTGTCAGATAACGGATTCCTCATGCCTTATTATCCTTATTGATTTTAACCTGTTTGCGGAAGCAGTTCATTAACATAAGGTTGATCAGGATCATGCTGAAGCCGTAGGCAAAATCTTCTGCCGGAATGGTGCCAAGTCTTATGCCGGTTATTTCTTCCGGATTGTACCATACAACTTCATCTTCGATGAAGCTGCCTGTAAGTATTCCATTTACGATGATAAAAGGGATCAGGATTACCAGGAATGATATGTAAAACCTGTTCAGGAGCCTGTCTTTCATTATGGAAGAAATGATAAGAACCCCTATCATCAGTAATAAATAGACCAGGGTGTATGACCTTCCGGGGTGGGTCAGGATACCCAGGGCCAGAACCAGTATAAGTGTGATTGTAATTCCTGTGGTAACCCTGCCGGAAAGCACTTTACCGGGGAAATATGCTATCAGGACATAATGGATGAAAATGCTTGCATACGGTATCACTATAAAAAACAACCACTCTTCCAGCGGCAGGCCTGCCAGCACAATTCCGGAATGATAGTCGGGATTGAATCCCCAGATAGCCCTTTTTGCAAACCAGATATCGAAAACAACGAAAAATGCGCCTGTGATAAGCAGCGAAGGAATCAGCGACGGCCAGTTTCTGTAGAAGGCTACCTTTCTGTCGAAGCTAAGCGTCAGCGGGAAAAACAATGAACATAACAGAAGAATCAGATAAAGTGGCATACCGGTTATTTGAAGTACCTTCTGCTGAAGATCAGAAGGCCATAATTATTGAAGTCCGTCAGGTTTTTTGGCTTATGATGTGCCAGGTGCGCTTTCTTAAGCGCTTTAATATAAGCGCTTTTCGGATTTGAAAAGAAAGGAAGCCTCTGATGATAAACAACATCATGAAATATGAAATATGTAAATCCGTAAAGGGTTATTCCTGCACCTATGGCTATCATGTATGGATTCGCAGCCATCAGACCCCAGATAATCAGGATTATTGCAGGAGTGGCGTAAATAAGGAAGAAGTAATCGTTCTTCTGCAATACCGGTTTGCCTGCAATGTCGGTAAGATGGTGATCCTTGTGAAGTGACCACAGAAATCCATGCATGACATACTTGTGATTTGACCAGGCAACGAATTCCATAAAGGCGAATGCAGCAACTACTAAAAGTATGATCTTGATTATCATTTAAGTAAATTTAGTTTACACACTAAGTATGCTTTAACAAGCAGGCCCAGTTTTATAAAATCAGGCACCCTTACCCTTTGTCTCATCAGTCTTTCGGCAGGAGTGCGTTTTACTATTTTCAGCAGTTTTCTGTAATAGTAAAATGCAGTAAGGACGCCCAGCCGTGAATTATCGGGAAGTTTCCGTATTCCCGCAATTGCGTCTTCAAACTCCTCTTCAACATCATCTACAATTTCCTTTTTTGCCTTTTCATCGAAACCTGAGGCGATTGAATTGTGGAAATACTTCCTGTTCAGGAGTAAGGTATCATCCTGGATGTCGCGAAGGAAATTCACTTTCTGAAATGCCGATCCCAGTCTTTTTGCAGGAGCCTCAAGCTCATTGTAAAGCTTCTCATCACCCAGTACGAAAACCCTGAGGCACATCAGGCCGACCACTTCTGCCGAGCCGTATATATATTCGGCAGTTTCGCTTTTAGTGTTATGGTCCTGCTTTACCAGGTCGGTTTTCATGCTTTTCAGGAAAGCCCGGATAAGATCATCGGGGATGCCGTATTTCCTGATTGTTATCTGAAATGAATTAAGAACAGGATTCAGGCTTATTCCCGAGCTGATGGCATCATAGTAGTCCTTCTCGAACTTATCGAGCAGGTTTTTCTTATTGTAGTCGTGGAAAGTATCCACAATCTCGTCGGCAAACCTTACAAATCCGTAAATGCTGCAGATTGCATCACGGATACCCCTGTCAAGCAGACTGACAGCGCTTGAAAATGAAGTGCTGTAGGATCTGGTTACCAGACAGCTTGTTTTGAATGATATCTCATCGAATAGGTTCGGCATTCAGATATTGAATTAACCTTTTTACTAATCTGCAGGCAGTTGGTGTCGTTTCAGCCCTGCTGCAAATTAATACTAAATTTTTGAAGTAGTTTCGGCAGTAGACAAATTTTGATTATCTTTTAGTCCTAAAAAACAGGACTCATGAAAGTAAGGAAAAGCCTTCTCATCGTAGCCATCCTTGCGGGGTCATCCTTCCTTGTTATCACATTATTGACTGCTTTCAGCCGTCTCGCCCCACAGGAGGACCTTAAAAGCAAATATGCCTACAAGGATTTTGAATCAGCTAAAAAATGCCGTTCCTGCCACCCCGGCACTTACGAGCAATGGTCGCAGTCGCTTATGTCGCAGGCCTACACCCATCACTGGGATGAGATCGAATATTTCGACCTGGCAGTTAAGCATTCAGAGGCAAAGCCTGAAATTAAGGATGCTGTTGACGGCTGCAACGGGTGCCACACACCTCTCGCATTCATGAGTGAGAAGAAATTTCCGCCACCCCGTCCTTCTGAAAAGACCATGGCCAATGAATCGGTCTCGTGTGAAGCATGCCATCTGGTCCAGTCGGCTCAAACCGATCCTGCCTACAACTTCAGCTATCTGATTAAACCCGGAATGACAAAGTTTGCACTCAGGACCCCTGCTGTTGAATCGCCGGCTCATAAGATTGTTACAAATGATTTTTACAGGACAACCGAGTTTTGCGGCAACTGTCATAATGAGATGAGTCCTTTCGGGGTATGGGTAAAAAGCACCCAGCTCGAGTGGAAGGAGGGTCCGTATGCAAAGGAGGGAGTGATGTGCCAGGATTGCCATATGCCCAAAGGCGGACCTTACCTGAACGCCCTGATGACAAAGCCCTATGACGATGCAAGGCTTCATCTCTTTCACGGAGGCCACGATCCGGGCAAGGTCCGGGGGACAATAGAACTCAGGATTGAGCCTGATATCCGGGATGCCGAACCGGGTGAAACTGTAGTGTTTTCAGTCGCTCTCTTCAATCAGAAGACGGGTCACAAATTCCCGACAGGTTCAGTAGAGGACCGTATTGCATGGCTAAATGTTGAGGCAACCGATGCGAAGGGGAAGGTATATCATCTTAACGTCGACCCCAAGGGATTTGAGGGAGAGGAATATACGATTTCAGGCGATTACCTGGCCTACCAGGATATGGCAGTCCCTCTCGGGCTGGCTGATTTCAAGGGAGTGCAGCGCGATGGTATACCTGCAGGGAACAGGATATTCAGAATGCCCTACTTCGATCCCGAGGGAAGAATGACTATGATGCAGTGGAACACTGCAAAACTGGGTGTTGATTACCGGATCGGTCCGCGGGAAACCAAGGTTGAGCGGTTTACTTTCAAGATACCCTATGAGGCTGCTCCCGGGGAGATGAAGGTGAAAGCCACACTTAACTACCAGCTTCTCGTGAAGCCGGTTGCCGATCTTCTCAAAGTGCCGGAGGATGAATCGGAGATCAAGTTTGTAAACGAGCATTTTACCACTGTGGAAATCTATCCGTAGTGATCATAATTTCTAATATTCGCCTTTATAAACCTAATTTCATTATGAATATGAAGAACTCAGGATTTTTGAAGGTCGTATTTCTTTCGGTGGTTGTCGGCTGTCTGATTCCGGCCCCCGCTGTCAAAGGCATTCCGGCCTTCGCAAGGAAATACCAGATAAGCTGCCAGGTTTGTCATTCACCTGCGATGCCAAGGCTTAAAGCCTTCGGTGATGAATTTGCAGGGAACGGCTTCAGGATGACCGAATATGAATCGCCGCGCCACTTCATCCAGACCGGTGATGACAGACTATCGCTGTTCAGGGAGCTTCCGGTGGCTATAAGGATGGACGGTCATGTGACCTACAATTTTGACAACAGGGGAAACACCGATGTTGCAGCTCCCTTCGTCGTTAAGATATTGTCTGGAGGTGAGATTTCCGACAAGCTTTCATATTACTTTTACTTTCTGTTCAGTGAGAGGGGGGAGATTGCAGGGCTCGAAGATGCCCTTCTGGTTTACACCGATTTCCTCGGCACCGGAATTAACCTGACCATGGGCCAGTTCGCTGTTTCAGACCCTCTTTTTAAAAGTGAATTGAGGTACACCATGGAACCATACAAGATTTACTCTTCAAGGCCGGGGACCTCTACCACCGACCTGAAATACGACAAGGGTTTGATTTTCGACAAGGGTTTCAGCACCGGGACGACAATTGTCGGGCAGATCGTCAATGGAAATGGTATAGGCGAAGCTGATGACGGCTACCTTTTTGACAAGGATAAGTACAAAAACCTTATGCTCAGGGTGAATCAGGAGATCGGCCAGTTCATAACCGTAGGCTTCTTTGGTTATACCGGGCGGGAAGTGGTGGCTGACGACCTTCATATGGATGTCAGTGACATCCGGATGTTCGGACCTGACATCACTTTCGACTTCAATGAAAGATTTATGCTGAGTGCCCAGTTTGTAAAAAGGACCGACTCGAGGGTTTTTGTGCCTGACTTTCCTGTCGGTATGATAGAGGATGTTGAAACACTTGGAGCATTTGCCGAATTAATCTATTCTCCGAAAGGAGATATGAGCAAGTGGTACCTTACAGGCCTGGTCAACTGGGTGGAATCGGATTATGATCCTCTCGATTACGCTTCGGCAACACTACATGCAGGGTATCTTCTCAGGCGGAACACGAGGGTAGTGGGAGAGTTCACCCAGCAGTTCAGGGGGACAGACTATGGCAAAGTGAGCATGGGAGTTATAACTGCTTTCTGAGATATTTCTTAAGTTTACACTTCTTCATCTGCTTTATTCCTTCTGCGACAGCCGTGGCATTGATAATTGCCCCGGCTTCATTTGTATGGGTATGATCAGTCAGGAAAAGTTTTGTTGAGACCTCCTCCTGCCCCAGGGCTTCATATTTCGCCGCAATGATCTCATTCAGGTCGATAAAACCGGCTCCGGCAGCCTCCGCAGTTTCCCTGGCCCAAAGGCCGAAATCGTCAGAAGCCCTTACCACCTTACCATTTACCCATATATTCCGGGGCACCAGGGAACAAATAACAGGAATTGCCCCCCGGGCCCTTGCATCTGCTATATATTTCCTTAAATACCAGCCATAGGTATGAACAGTCTCATGCTGCTTTGTAAGCATGTTGTCAATCTCCTCGGTTTCCTCACCTGTTCCCTTTAAGGTTCCCCTTGCCCGGCTGTCGTCGTTGACCGGACTGCTGTCGTTGTGACCGAACTGGATGAATACATAGTCGCCCGGTTTCAGCAAAGCCAGAACATTGTCCCACAGTCCCTGGGTTATAAATGTCCTGCTGCTTCTTCCTCCAAGGGCGTAGTTTTTGACTGATACCCTGGAAGTGTCGAACATTGTGTGGAGGTATGCCCCCCAGCCCCAGAGCCCTCCATCGCCCAGGCCGGTTCCGTTCTTAACTGTTGAATCACCGATCAGGTAGATCACCGGTTTGTCCTTTTTTTCAGGCAGGCTCGCAGCCGAAAGTAATAGTACAGCAAATGACATGATAAGATAGCGATGCATGATACTTCAGAAGATTGTTTGGTGAGGTAAAGATATATAAAAAACAGAAACCCCCTTCCTGTGGGGGAAGGGGGCTCTGCCGTCATGAGTATCGTTTATTTCCTTCTTGAGGAAGTAGTTTCAGTCTTGTTGTCTTCCCTGGATTTGGCTACACTGCCGCTTCCCTGCCTTACCACTGTCTCCTTGGCAACTTTGCTTTCGTTGCTCCTGCGGGAGGTTGCAGCCGGTGTTGAGGTCTGCGATCTGCTGGTCCTGGTCGACTCAACCCTTGGTCCAGCCTGTGAGGAGGCAGCCGGTTTCGAAACCGAAGTCCCGGATGATCTCCTGCTGGTGCTCTGACCTTCAGATGAACCTGTGCTGGCTGCAGGGTTGACAGTTGCGGTCGGTCTTCTCTCGGTGCTGGTGTTGCTGCCGGAGCCGGTAGTTGTCCTTCCTCTTTCAGGTTCGCTGGTTGATCTGGTCCTCTGGGTGCCGGTTGTTGCCGGCTGGGTCCCTGTCGAAGACCTGCGGGCATTGCCTGTGGTCTGGCCTGACTTGGTCGAGCTCCTTGTCGTTTCGGTAGCTGTGCTGCTTCCTGCACGCCTTGATGTGCTGGTTGAAGTACCGGCATTCTGCCTAAGCTGTTCAGCCTGGGAGGCACTTCTCCTGGTACCTGAGGTGCCTTGCTGGGTCATTGTCGAAGCCCTGTCAGGGTTTACTTTAGCGTAAAGGGCTTCTCCTTCTCTCCTTGACTCGGGACGCGAGTAGGTGGATTTGTATTTGCCCTCGTTTATATTTTGTGTGACATTTCTGGAGTACATCCTCTTGTCGCGGTAGTAGTAGTCATTCCAACCGTTCCATCTTGGGGTGTGGTACACCCTGTAGTGAGCGTAGTAGGTAGGGTACCAGTGGTAGTGATATCCGTAGTAGTAGTGGTAGTAGTACGGGCTCCAGGGGCGCCAGTAGGAAGGGTAGTAACCCCAGTACCACGATGAGCGCCATATTGTGTAGTTGGGGAGGTAGATGTACCTTACCACCGGCCAGGCGTCAATTGCCACGTAGGTGGTTCTGACTGACTGCACATTCTGCTTTTTAGCCCTGCCGGTATAACCCGGGTTGGGGGTTTCGGCATAATAGGGTTCGATTATGTAGTTTCTGCCGTAAAGAGCTTCATCACCTATCAGCTGTATCTGAACCGCGCCGTCGCGAAGCTTTTCGACTGTAAAGACAGCTACATCCTGGCTGTCGTCGCGGTCGAGTACTGCCTGCAGCACTATTGTGTGAACATTCCCTTTAACATAGTCGATCACCTTTACGTAATCGATGTAGTTATCGTTGTTGAGATCCAGGTTGTTTATCCTGGAATTTTCATCGTTAAGGCTTCTTTCGAAACCTTCGAGGGTTTCTGACTCCTGGAATAAATTCATTACTGCGTACAGGTTGAAGTTATCCCCCGGGAGGCCCAGATATTCATCCGGGTAATCCTGCGGAGCCATTGCTGCTGTCCCGATCGCAACCATTGTTGCGAGAATCGAGGTGATTAAAAACTTTTTCATGACGTTGTTGTTTAAAGAACTTGTTACGACCTTATAATGGCAAAACTTGTGCCAATCCTATAAAAGCGTAAAAACCTCAAATAAATTGTCTGCTTAACAGCCCTGATTTTCAGCGTTACCGGCGGCTTCAGCAAAATTGCCGCTGGCCTCAGGGTCGAATTCGGCTTCAGCCTTGCCGTCAGCTTCGACTTGGTCGTAGTCTTTATCGCTGCCTTTGTTTTCAGCTTTGCCGTCGGCTTCATCGGGAAGAGTTGCTTCAAAGCTGACCTTGTTTTCAACAGTACCGTCGACTTCAGCGAGAAAGTTGACTTCAGGTTGCTTTGGTTTTCAGCTTTGCCGTCGGCTTCAGCGGGAAAGTTGGCTTCCGGGTTGCTTTGGTTTTCAGCTTTGCCGTCGGCTTCAGCGGGAAAGTTGGCCTCAGAATTGGCTTTGTTTTCAGCCTTGCCGTCGGCTTCAGCCGACGGAAGGAGGCTCTTTTTTGCAGTGGGGCTTTA
>JAVEXG010000014.1:0-44986 GCA_034004115.1 Bacteroidales bacterium
TGCCAGGGCACCTTCAAGGCGCTTGGAATATCTCCCGACCGCAGGAAAAAATGGGGCACAAGGGCAGCCATAATCCGTGAAAAAGGAGTCAATGGCGACAGGGAAATGGCATATGCATTATGGCTGGCCGGATTTGATGTGAAGGATGTTCACATGACCGACCTTATAAGCGGCAGGGAAACTCTTGATGATCTAAACATGATTGTGTTTGTCGGTGGTTTTTCAAACTCTGATGTTCTTGGTTCAGCAAAGGGCTGGGCAGGAGCATTCAAATACAATGATAAGGCGCGGAAGGCTCTGCAGGATTTCTATTCGAGGCCCGACACCCTGTCGCTTGGAGTATGTAACGGGTGCCAGCTTATGGCTGAGCTCGACCTTATATATCCTGAACATAAGAAGAAGGTGAAGCTTCTTCACAACAAATCAGGAAAATTCGAATCCTCGTTTCTGGGTGTGAAAATCCCTTCCAACAATTCGGTAATGCTTGGGAACATGGCAGGAATGGAACTGGGTATCTGGGTGGCACACGGCGAAGGGCAATTCAGCCTTCCAAATCCTGAAGAGAAGTACCATATTGTACTCAAATACAGCAGAAGTACTTATCCGGCAAATCCGAATGGTTCCGCTTATGATGTAGCCGGGCTATGCTCTGACGACGGACGCCATCTTATAATGATGCCTCACCTGGAAAGATCTTTCTTCCCGTGGCAATGCGGATATTATCCATCAAAGAGAAGACAGGATGAAGTCACGCCATGGATCAAAGCCTTCGTAAATGCGAGGCTTTGGATTGAGGCAAAAGTCAGCGCGTCATCGGAGTGAGTATCACCGAAACCAGTTTGGTGTCGATACTCTCCCCTTTGCTGTTGTTCATTGCTTCCTTAGGCAGAATTTTTTCACTTATCACCTGGATACTGTATTCCCCGGGTTCTGAAAAATAGAACGATCCGGCATAGGAATCAGCCCTGAAGTAAGGGAATGAAACTTCTTTAGAATCAAGTACCACTCTGTCGATAGCGGGGTCGACTTCAATAAGCTTGTCGAGAAGACTTATCCTCACAGAGTTGATGTAACTTAGATCAGTAGTATCCCTGGTTGCACTTGAAAGCCATACCTTGTAGGTTCCAGGCTCCGACACAAAAACTTTCCATTCAGCAGTATTGCTTTCAGGATTGTCATCGTCACTGTAGCATGCAGCGTCGTCGAGGCTAAGCGCAAAGGTGCCGTCTGATTCCTGCACCACAGCGTTTTCCGATACTTTTATCTTCGGAGAATCGCTTCCGCACGACCAGACCAACAGCATAACAACACTAAAAAGGGTAAAGATTTTTCCTTTCATATAATGGTATTTTTTGACTAACAACTTTATTAGAACGTAATATTAACATTTAGAGTATGCATTCAGTTCACGAAAAATGCAAATATAGTACCAACATTTTGTACACAAATGAAGAAGTTATTAACAATTTTAGTAAAATGGTGATCATAAGGATGCTGCAGACTCTCTTACAATCTTTTTTTTATGCCGTGAGGGATTTTTTTTTAGTGCCGGTGCATCAGCGATTGCTTCTGCCACCAATTCGGCAATATCCACCACCCTGGTACTGGTCGCCTGAGCAAGGGTCTTTTTGCACAGGGGGCAGGCAGTAATAAGTGAATCAGGGTCATTTGCAGTCAGTTTGGCCGTGACATCCTCAGCTATTCCGCGCCTCTTCTCATGACTGAGCATGATGTTGCCCAGACTGCCGCCACAGCACAATGAATTCTCATCATCATAACCGGTTGGCTCCAGTGTTGCCACATGCCTGATAACTTCTTTAGGCTCCTCAAACACCCCTGAACGCCGGCCGAGTTCGCATGGAGTATGGTAGGTGACACGTTTCTGAAGGAAATTCATATTTACAAGACCTTCATCAATAAGGTTTTTTATAAACTGCGAATGATGAAGAACTTCGACATCAAGGTAATAGCTTTCACGGAACACTTTATAGCAAATAGGACACGATGTTACCAGGGTATGTGCGCCGGATTTCCAGATAAGCTGAGAATTAAAGTTGATAAGCTCCCTGGCTTCCCTGTCATTTCCTGCCAGCATCAGGGGTCTGCCGCAGCAAGCTCCCCCATCTTCGTCAATGAACGACCAGTTAAGTCCTGATGCATCCAGAATCTTCACCATGGCTTTTTTGATTGAAGGAGTAAGATGTGTCATGCACCCGGCAAAGTAAAGCACATCAGCCGTCTTCGATGCCGGTTCGGGAAGAAAATCATAGGATGGCCTGTTATCCTGCTTCGGTGCAGGTACATTCATCCTGTTTCTGAAATATCCTTTCCAGCTGTTCTCGTACAATCGCTCATTTTCTTCGATTCGCCTGCCGATCATTCTTATAGGAGATATCTCAATGCCAACCGGGCATATCTGATCACACCTGCCGCACATCAGGCAGTTGTGGGCAATGTCGTGAATGTAATCATTGTTCCTGATTCCCTTCATCAGATATGTCGCCTGAATTGTGTGAATACCTGCAGAGAAACCAAGCTGGCAAACATCGATGCACATTCCGCAGGATGAACATGAGTGGACTTCCACCTCTGAAAAGCTTCCGGGCTTGTCGCCTGTCCTGATTCCCGAGTTTCTCATAAATATAAGGAACAGCTCGGTTGGTATGTGGAGGTATCTGGTCAGGGGCAGCAAAACGAAAAAGGTACCAAGCGACAGCGAATACAGCCACCAGAAAGGATATGCAAGTTCATTCGCAGGAAGAAAGGATGCAAGGGCAGCACCCAGGTTTCCGGTAAGAAAGCTGCCCGTACCGTAGGCGCCGCTTGTCAGACTCTCTGCAATCAGACGGCTAGGAAATATAAGCCACAGGGAAGTCAGGGCAATCTTGTCGAGCGGCTTGAGCTTTGTTGTCTTTTTCATGCCGACAACCCTTGAAGAAAACCGCTTTGTCACTGCCAGAACCAGACCCGAAAGGATAAAAGCCAGGATAAGGTCCATTAAAAAGGCATAGGAGGCCTCGAAGAAGGTCTTTCCATGGTCGGGACTGAAAAACTTGAAGAAGATGGCCTTGTAGGGCGGGTTAAGATGCCGTTCCCCGAAGATATCAGCCTCGATGGTTCCGAAAAGTATCAGAAGAAACCATCCGAAGGCAAGGCTCATATGCATGTAACCCAGGCGGGGATTAGACTTCAGTATCTTTCTGTGGATAAGGCTTTCGAGAAAAATCTCCTTCAGACTCTGTCCGAAAGCTTTGCCGAAGAATCCCCTCTGAAGCCTCAGCTTGTCGGACCTCGAAAGCTCCCTGAACCATATGACGCTCCTGACTACAGCATAGATGAGTATGAAGTAAAGCCCGATATTGAATGGTATGACAAATGGATCAAAATTCATAGCCTTCATTTTTTGCGAACGCCTGTTTTGCCAGGTAAACAACATTTCTTGTGTTTACACCTCTCGGGCAGACCAGAATGCATTTTCCGCAAAGCATGCATTTCCTTATCTTCTCCCTTACCTGCTCGTTCTCTCCCCTCTTTAACAGTATATGAATCTCCCTAAGACTGAATCCGGTGAAATTCCCGGTTGTGCATGCAGCCGAGCAGCATCCGCACTCGATACAGAGATTCAGACTTGGCTCTCTTTCCAGAATGTAAGAGACAATGCTGCGGTCGTTTGCATCATAATCGATTACACGGGCTTTCGACAGGGAAAATCCGAATTTCTCCATATTACTTTCTTCCAGTGTTCAGATAATTTACAATCTCGGTAACCGCGCTTCGTGCATGGGAGATGGTTTCCGTTATATTCAGCGGAGCAGTGCATGCTCCTGCGTAAAACACTCCTTTCACATTACCCATATTGGTTCCGAAGTGATGGTCGGCCGGCTGGAAAAACCTGTTCTCTCCCATATGGAGATTTGCCTCCCTGGCAAGCCTTATACCATCTTCAGCCATTTCCATCCCCGCCATCAGTACAAGCATGTCGAGCTCCATTTTCAGTGGTCTTCCCGCGAGGGTATCCTCAACTTTCGCAACAAGCCGGTTGTTTATGTTTACAGCTACTTCCGACACCTTCCCGCGAATGAAACCAACTGAATATTTCTCCTGGGCTTCCTTGTATAGTTCCTCATACAGGGCTCCCCCCATCCTCATATCCATATAAAAACAAAAGACCTTGCTGGCCGGATATATCTTCCTTATCTCTATGGCCTGCTTTACAGCCGTGACGCAGCAAAGTTTCGAACAGTATATATTTCCTACTTTCTCATCCCTCGAACCCACGCAATGTAAAAATCCAATCCTTTCAGGCTTAAGGCCGCTGGCCAGTTTGACCTCATTCTTCCGGAACATTGCTTCAAGGTCGGCCGAGGTAATTACATTGTCATAAATACCATAACCGTATTCTTCCTTTCTTTCGCTTTTGAAAAGATCAAAACCGGTTGCCAGTAACAGGGCATCACCGTTTATGGTTTCTCCGTTTCCTGTACTTACAGTGAATTCGTTACCCTTATGGTTAAATCCGGTAACAGACTGCCCGGTAATCAACCTTATATTCTGATGGGAGACCTGACCTTTGAGATATTCGAGGACTTCATCGCTGTTGCGCCGGTCAGGAAAAAGATGGTACCAGTCTTTGAGATGTCCTCCCAGATCCTTTCCCTTTTCAATAAGAGTCACCGACAACCCTGCCCTCGCAAGACGACCAGCCGCTTCCATTCCGGCCGTTCCCCCTCCTATCACAATAACATGTGGATTCATCTCAGGAGTTTATCAGGTTTTCCGGAATCGGCATCTGCCTTCCGTCCTTGGTCTTGAATTTATCGTGGGGATCAAATTCGATGCCCATCTTCCTGAGTAGTGGCTCCGACTGAACCATATGGATCTGAAGTCCGATATCCCATGGATTATATCCCATTACAAGCGCGGCAAGCTCCTCGTATGTAAGAACCGGAATTGACTCTCCGTCAGATCCGAAAGTGGTTCCTTCCATCTCCTTTATAGTGTACTGCCACTTATCCATGAACATTGTGCACCCCGGACAATTGGTAAGTACAAAGTCGGGCTTGAAGGGCTGCATTGATGTAAACTTCTTGACTGTATTCGACAGGGAATACCCACGGTTAGCCTGAACAAGATATTGCCTGAATCCGAAACCGCAGCAATGCCTTCTTTCCGGATAATCAACAACCTGTCCGCCCCACGACTCAATCATGCCGCTGAGAACATGAGGAAACTCTGCTCCCCCCACTCCGTATTTGGGAAATATCTTCGCATAGTGGCATCCGATATGCTCCACAACCCTAAGAGGTTCTCCAGTTAATTTATTAACAAGCCGGAACTTTGCCTTTTCAGCAATAGCATCACGGAACTTGTATATAATATCACTCGTATGAACAACATTTTCAGGTACATCAAACTCTCTTCCCGTTGCCTTATATAAGTATTCCCTCGTTTTCTCAAGCTCTTCCGGGAAATGCTTCCATGTCTCAAGTATCTCGGTATAGATCCCGAAAGATGTTACACATGAGATTGCTATATTTTTGTACCCGGCCTCCTTCATAAGGGCATAATGACGGGCAATTACAGTCTGAATTGTAGAAAAAGGCACTACATCTGAGTGATAACCTATTCCAGTACAGGTAGTATGCGACGGATTCTCATACACATCCTTCCCCAGAACATCACGCATCAGATGCAGGAAAAATTGTTCAGAGCCGGGGAAAAAACTCTGCCTTATGCACGACCTTACATAAAAGAAATGATCGTCTGCTATTTCCTTCTGGTAATCGCGCCACACCTTGCTGTTTTCTTCTTTTTTCTTCATTTGTGAAGCAGGTCAAAATGTATGTTTCTTGTTACACGCAGTATATGTTTCAATGAAGTATTCATTATCGATTCCTTCCTCATCGAACTGAAGACCCATTTCAGCGGCCTTTTTCCTTGAGTGAGTCTCAATGGTCTCATATAATTCCATCCCGCCGGTTACCTCAAATATCTTTTTAAGCTCTTCCCTGGCGTCTTCAGGGATTCTTCGCAGAGGTCCGGCCCCCAGTTCATTTATCTGACCTCCGAGACGTTCGTAAATGTCATAGGTGTTTTCGAGCAGGTAATCCCAGATCGGACCCTGCTCACGGTGCATATCGGGCCTGACAGCATAGGTGGCAACGCAATAACCGTATTTGAAAATGTTCTCACCAACAGTCCTTTTGATAGCAAACTGCTGCCTTCCCTTTTCCGACTCTGTGAAGAACCCCAGGTTCTGGGAAAGAGTTCTGAGCGCCATTACCACCAGTGCCGGTGTATTGCCGCGCGGACATCTCGTCTTGCACGACATGCATTCCCCGCAATACCAGATCGTCTCTGACTTGAGGAGTTTTTCAATTTCCTCATCATCACCTTTTTGTACGGTATCAACAATTTTTCGCGGGTCATAGTCGTAGAATTCAGCAGCGGGACAGATTGCAGTACAGATACCGCAATTCATACACGCCTTCAGGCCTTCCACAAACCTTATGTCCTGCCTTAAAAGTTCCAGGTAATTTTCCATTGAGGATATCCTTCGTTAAATCAGGTACTGTTAATTTATTAACAACAAAAGTACCCTTTTGAACTCAGGCATATAAGAGGCTTAAAGCCTATTTTGCAGTGAGTATAAATACGTACTGTCAGACAGTGATCCGGCAAGAACAATAAATAAATTTAACCAGCAACCAGAAACAAGCAACCCTCTTTCGCTAAAGCTTCAGAGGGCAAAGCTGGCAACTTGAGTTAATTATTGTATTTTTGAGATATGATACTCATAGCTGAAAGCGGCGGAACCAAAACTAACTGGTGTGCCGTATCCGGTTCGGAAGAGACCGGAATCGTCCCAACCATCGGGCTCAATCCCAATTTTGTATCGAAGGAGACCATCCGCGAGGTAGTGTCGCTGGAAGTACTTCCGGCAATGAACAATCCAGATGTTGATGAGGTATGGTTCTACGGTGCCGGATGTGCAGGTGAGGCTATGCTGCGCAAGGTGGCAGAAGCAATTAATTCAGCCCTGCCAGATGTTAAGGTAAATGTTCATTCCGACCTGACAGGAGCCGCCAGGGGTTTGCTCGGCAACAGGGCTGGCTTCATCTGCATGATCGGAACCGGATCAAACTCAGGGTATTATGACGGTAAAAGTATCACTGCAAATGTTCCTCCCCTGGGCTTTATCCTGGGTGATGAAGGAAGCGGAGCCGCCCTTGGAAAGAAGCTGATAGCCGATTTCCTGAGGGGAATTATGCCAAAAGTTCTTGCAGATGAATTCAGGGTTATTTACGGGGCCGAAAAGGATGAGATTGTATCAAACGTGTACCGGGGTGTGTTTCCCAGCAGGTATATCGGAGGTTTTGTAAAATTCCTCAAGGATCATATCGATGAACCCTACTGCAGGGATCTTGTTGAAACTTCTTTCGGAGAGTTCGTGAACAGAAACCTGAAGCTTTATCTTTCCCCGCCTGATACCGGAATAGCTGTTACCGGCTCAGTGGCCTGGCACTTCAGGGACATTCTGGAGGATGTCTTCAGAAAGAACGGCTTTCAAATATCTTCTGTCAGTCAGGGCCCGATTGAAGGACTCATCCGGTATCACAAGGAAAATTTATGAGTTTCAAAACCACATTCCCGAAACGGGTGTGCAATGAGCTTAATCTCTTATAAGCATTTATATATGACCAGCGTAACAGAATCCGAATCCCATTACAACGATCTCGAAAAGATGCCGGTAACGGAATTACTCGAATCCATAAACGCGGAAGACCAGGAAGTCCCCGTCGTTGTAAGAAAATCAATACCTGAAATCGCCCGGCTGGTCGAAGCCGTAGTTGCGAGGATGAAAAAGGGAGGCAGGCTTTTTTACATCGGTGCGGGAACCAGCGGGCGCCTTGGCATTGTTGATGCATCCGAAATACCTCCCACCTTTGGACTTGATCACGGTTACGTTATCGGATTGATTGCAGGAGGCGACAGGGCTATCAGAAAAGCTGTGGAGATGGCTGAAGATAATGAAGAACTGGGCTGGAACGACATCCTGGGTTTCAATCCCACCCCCTCCGATGTGGTGGTGGGAATAGCTGCCTCCGGTACAACGCCCTATGTAGTCGGTGCATTGAAAAGGGCCCGCGAGAATGGGATTTTCACCGGTGCAATTACCTGTAACCGCGAAACCCCGGTTGCTGCTAATGCCGATGTGGCAATCGAGGTGGTCACCGGACCCGAATTCGTTACCGGAAGTACAAGGATGAAAGCAGGAACAGCCCAGAAACTGGTTCTCAACATGATCACTACTTCAACAATGATAAGGCTGGGAAGAGTTAAGGGGAATAAAATGGTAAACATGCAGCTCACCAACCAGAAACTTATCAGAAGGGGTACCAAAATGATATCCGACGAACTCGGACTCGATCCGGAAACATCAAAAAAGCTTCTGCTTCTTCACGGTTCGGTTAAAAAGGCTGTTGATGCATACACGGAAAACAACAATTCAACCACTCAGACGCAGCATAATGAGTAAAACAAATAAACAGCTGGATGTACTCTGCCAGAGGTATCCTGCATTATCCGGACTAAAAGTCAATATCGCCGAAGCTTCAAAAATGATTATCAGCTGTTATTCAGGCGGAGGTAAACTCCTTGTCTGCGGAAACGGCGGAAGCAGCGCCGATGCAGAACACTTCACCGCGGAGCTTATGAAAAGCTTTGAGAAGGAAAGGCCTCTCGATCAGTCACTCATTGACAGACTCCGCGAAATATCTCCCTCAAGAGGCAGCTTCCTTGGCGAAAAATTAAATCATGCTCTGCCTGCGATATCCCTTCCATCAAACACTGCTCTTTCAACTGCAATAAGCAACGATACCGGACCCTCGCTTGTTTTTGCCCAGCAGATTATTGGGTATGGAAATGAGGGAGACATCCTGATCGGATTGAGCACATCAGGGAACTCCGCGAATGTTATCGATGCCTGTATTACAGCCAAAGCCCTGAACCTGAACGTGATCGGGATCACAGGACAGACCGGGGGTAAAATGAAACAATATTGCGACCTGCTTTTAAATGTTCCGGAGACAAGAACTGCCTGGGTCCAGGAACTTTGCCTGCCCGTCATGCACACTATATGCCTCATCGTGGAAGAATATTTCTACGGCAAATGAAACCCTAATAAAATGACACCTGAATTTCTTAAGGAAGTACTGGACAAAATCAAAGCTTCAAAAATAGCTGTTGTCGGAGACTTTTGCCTCGATGCCTACTGGTTCATCGATGAGTCAGAAAGCGAGATCTCAATTGAAACCGGAAAGCCCACCACCACTGTCAGGCAGCAAAAGTACTCGCTTGGAGGGGCAGGAAATGTAGCAAACAACCTGACCTCACTCGGAGTAAGGGATGTCAGGGCTTTCGGCGTCATCGGCAGCGATCCTTTCGGGGCAGAAATGATTGGAATAATGAACAGCTGCGGAATTAACACCGGCAACATGTTGGTCCAGGAAAATAACTGGGCTACCCACGTTTACATTAAGCCCCATATTGGAGAGGATGAGCAGAGCCGCATCGACTCCGGAAATTTCAATATCCTTTCAGAGGAGACTTCCAACCGGATCATCGCAAGCCTGAGGGTTGAACTGCACGAAGTTGACCTGGTAATTATAAACCAGCAGGTCCCTTCAGGCATCCATACTTCGTATTTCAGACAGAAAATCATGGAAGTAATCAACCAGTTCCCCGACAGGATATTCATAACCGACAGCAGGCATTTCTCCGACCAGTACACTGGATCATTCAGGAAGATGAACGACAGGGAGGCCGCAAGGCTTTGCAGGGTTAATAAGAATCCGGATGAATCGGTTTCATACCCGGAAGTTATACATGCTGCTGAAAGGCTGTACGAGAGATACATGAAGCCTCTGTTCATAACCAGGGGCAGCAGGGGTTCCATTGTGACCGACGATAAGGGAATACTTGAGATTGAATCGATGATGATCACCTCAAGGACGGACACCGTGGGGGCAGGCGACAGCTATCTTGCGGGAGCAGCTGCAGCGCTTGCAGCCGGATATTCTCCCGGAACAGCCGGCCGACTGGGAACTTTCGTTGCCGGGGTAACGGTTCAGAAGATCTTCCAGACCGGCACGGCCACTCCGGAGGAAGTGACGGGGATAGCCGCCGATGCCGACTATATTTATCACCCCGATATTGCCGAAGACATCAGACAGGCGAAATATCATAATGATTCCGAAATAGAAATAATAACACGCTGGAACAGGCAGCCTGAAATAAAACATGCCATCTTCGACAACGACGGAACAATATCAACTCTCCGCGAAGGATGGGAACAGATAATGGCTCCCATGATGATAAAGGCTATCCTGGGCAAAAGGTATGCGGATGCCGATGAATCGGTTCTCAAAAAAGTAAAATCGGCAGTTGACGATTTGATTGATAAAACCACGGGCATCCAGACTCTCAGGCAAATGGCTCATCTCGAGGGACTTGTCAGAGAATTTGGATTTATTCCGGAAGGCGATATTCTTGATGCTCATGGTTACAAGGAGATTTATAATGAAGATCTCCTTGAAATGGTAAAAAGACGCGAGGAAAAACTCAGACGGGGAGAAATAACAATCGATGACCTGACGATTAAAAATGCCATCCCTTTTTTAAAGTTTCTTTATGACAAAGGCATCAAACTCTGGCTTACAAGCGGGACAGATTCTGCAGATGTAAAGCACGAAGCGGCCCTCCTGGGTCACGACTACCTTTTTGAAGGAAGGATATACGGGGGAACAGGGAAAATAAATGCAGAGGCAAAGAAAATGGTGCTCGATTCAATTCTCGATTCAATAGGAAAAGAAGAAGCAGCATCAATAATCACTTTCGGAGACGGACCGGTCGAAATCAGGGAGACACACAAGCGCGGCGGTCTTACTGCAGGAGTTGCCAGCAACGAACTAAGGCGCTTCGGCCTTAATCCCGGGAAACGGACAAGATTGATAAAGGCAGGAGCCGACATAATTATGCCCGACTTTTCACAGGCGGACATACTGCTCGGAATGCTTAATATCATATAGATGACAAGCAGGAAATTTGACCGGAACCGGCTGTTCTTCCGAAGCCTGGATGACAGGAAAAACCAGATAATATTCCGTGACAAACAAGTGTCTCCCGGATACAGACCTGAGAACCTGACTGATGAAGCCTCCGGTATAATAAGTGAAACTGCTTCAGGGATCATACAAGCCAGAAAAGAAAACAGATCTGTAATCCTTGCCTTCGGAGCCCACACAATAAAAAACGGACTGGGCCCCGTCCTGACAGAATTAATCCGCCGGGGATGGGTTACCCACCTGGCCACCAACGGCGCGGGAATAATTCACGACTGGGAGTTTGCTTTCCAGGGAGAATCGGGAGAAGACGTAAGGGAGAATGTTGATAAGGGACAATTCGGGATATGGCAGGAAACAGGTCTTTTCATCAACCTGGCGCTTACAGTCGGAGCATTTGAAAAACTGGGCTATGGCGAATCAGTGGGAAAAATGATTTCAAGGGAGGGGCTCGACATTCCGGATTTGCAGTTTCTGGCTGACGAAACGGTTAAGAAAATCAAAGAGGATCCCTCATATGCCGCTTCAGCTGCCGACCTCTATGAAACGGTGAAGAAACGCAGGATCAAGCCAGGCTTCATGAGTATCCCTCACCCTTTTAAACAGTATTCGGTACAATGTGCGGCTTATGAACTTGGTGTTCCGTTTACAGGACATCCAATGATAGGACATGATATCATTTACACCCATCCCGTAAACAACGGAGCAGCAATCGGAAGGACTGCACTGAGAGACTTCCTGAGTTATGCAGACAGTGTTGGCAAAATCGATGGAGGAGTCTATCTTTCGGTCGGGTCAGCAGTCATGTCGCCGATGATATTTGAGAAATCGCTTTCAATGGCTCAGAATGTTGAGATCCGGAATGGGAAACACATCGGCGGCCATTTAATCGTTGTTGTTGATCTTGCAGAAAATCAATGGGACTGGAACAGACAGGGAGAACCTTCTCCCGATAATCCGTCGTACTATCTGAGATACTGTAAAACCTTCAGCCGGATGGGAGGAAAAATGCTTTACCTCAGTGCTGACAACCGGGATTTCCTTTGTGAACTTTACAACATATTGTCTGCCACCGGTTCCGCCTGAATAATTACCTGTGGCTCTTCATGTTTCACTTCTTCCAGGCTTTCCATCATTGATGTCACACTTCCGTATCGCCAGGTTTTCAGGAACAGCCTCAGAATCAGAAGAAGTTGTGTTACAATCAGCATCAGAAAAACACCTCCGCCGGTCGCTGGTCTCCATGCCGGCAATATCAGAAAAACTACAAACAGTAACAGGATCTGTAGCAGAATCAGGCTGACCATCAGCAGATATGACCTTCGGAATTTTCTGAATGTGCGCCCGAACCCATAGCCAAGGGCAGCGAAACATGAACCGTCATCACGCGAAGCCCTCCATGCCCTTGAATAATCAGCAACAAGAAGAAGGACGGGAATTACCAGGAATAGCAGTGCTGCTACCGTAACTGGAATGAAAGGTTTCGGTCCGCCGCCCATATTCTCTGACGAGCTTGAAATTCCAATGGGGACAAGTATCAGTATCATAAAAATAAAGGCGGAGATAAGGGTAAGAACAAATGTTATCCCAAGAAAGGGGAAAAAATTTCCTGCAGCACTTCTGAAAAACTCCCCAGCCGAAAATTTGCCGCTGCCTTTTCCAAGTATGCCGAACAGTCCTCCTGTAAGAAAAGCATTTAAAATGAACGCAACAAGGAAAGTCAGGATTACCCCGTTTGCAAGGAATGAGACCAGAATTTTTCCCATGTTACCCAGATCAGAAAAGACCTCAATATCCAATCCGTCAGCCAGCCTTTCCGTTATCATGCTGCTGCCGAAGGCGGTGCCAAGGGAAGACCTCAGGGGATAAATAAGCAGGATGCTGAGCAGAAAAAAGGAAAGCCAGGTCAAAAGGACAGCCGTACGTATCCTGAATGCACGTTTCAATCCTGATCTTAAGGAACATATAATCTTCATCACCAAATATTTATAGCAGCATTAAACTAAAATAGAACTGAAAGAAAGCAAGCAGTTTGTTTGTAATACGGCGTACCGGGGTACGCGAGGGGCTCTCTGACATTGAGTTGTTTACCATATTCACATCCATGGCGATCTTGTATTCCGGGTCGATCTTCACCCATTCGATCTGGCGGTAACCGGTATAGGTAAAATCCTTATACCTCTCCCTGCCATCCCATACCTCCAGAACTTCATCTCCGTTGTTGAAATGAATAAGTACTTCAACAGGAAGCATTACCTCTCCCACCCTGTCGATCATTGCAACTGCCGTGTAAAGTGAATCAGTACCGGAATCTTCGTCTTCGGGTTCATCGGTGTAATCCATCCTTCCTTCAGGCTTCCTGTACTTCCTGTTATCTATCTGCGAGACCCTGTAATCACATATTCCGTTGCCGTAAAGAGTCTGGTCAAAAAACCAGTTCATGTCATGCCCGAATTTACCCCCATGCTCTTTTCTGACTACCTCACTGACAACATTTATGAAATCCCGGCCGGTCGGGTGTCTGAAAGCCCATTTGCTGTAATACTCACGGAAAGCATTGTTCATTGTCTCTTCGCCAATTACGCCGGCAAGGGTATGGAGCACGGTGGCCGCTTTCTGGTACGACAGCATACTGTATGATCCGCGTGGGTAATTCCACGAATACTCCCTGTTGGTTGCTATCTGCCTGGCCGGAGACATAACGTAAGACAATCTTGCCACCGACTTGTCGGAAACCTTGAAATGCCTGTGATCGACCATTCCTGAATTACTCCCGTAATAATGGTCCATGATCCTTGTTTCCCAATAGGTATTCACTCCCTCGTCGAGCCAGGGCTCTTCAAATTCATTGCTCGCAAGTATACCCATGAAATATGCATGGCCAAACTCGTGAATCGTGACCATCTCAGGAATATTTATGAATTCAGGCATCACATCGGACGATTGTGAAGTGAAAAGCGTTGTGTACTCCATACCTGAGGCTCCAGATCCTGAAAGCGGAGGATCAACGATTGTCATATAAGTCCACGGATATGGTCCAACATTGTCTGTAAAATATTCCAGGGCATTTTTCACTGCCGTGAAATGCCTTTCAACCTGTTCTGTCCGTGCCTCAGGAACCAGAAGAGTAATTTCAATATGGTTCCATTTATCTTTGTGAACCGTGTAACCAGGCCAGGCTGTCCAGGCAAAATCAACAATATCCTCTGCGCGGAATACCTGGGTCTTCAATTCACCATCCACTTTCTCCGAAATCAGCTTACCGCATGAACCGGTCAAATGATCAGCCGGAAGCGTTATTTTAACATCATAAACACTGTGATTTGAATAAAACTCGGAATGCGCATGGAACTGATGACAATTCCATGCTCCCCTGCCGGTTTCACCTTCCCGCGCAGCTTCATAGACACCGAATTTAGGGAACCATTGTGCAACAAAATAGAAATCACCTGTAAATCCGGTTCTTCTGATATTAGAGGGGAGCTTTGTCTCGAAATCAATCATCACTGCAACTGTATCGCCCGGAAGTGCCGGCCTGGGAAGCATTACCCTGATAACTGTCTTGTCATCGAGGTTTCCGTCATCCGGACTTATGAAGTCCATGACAGGAAGAAGGTCGGTTCCATCATCCGTGATAAAGGAATTAATTTCAATCCAGCCCGGATCCATATCCCTTGATCCGGGAGAGCCTCCTGATTCCCTGTAAAATGTTGAACTGCTGTTTCTGAACGCATTCATATAGAGATGCATCCTGATGTCTGGAACTGTGTCGGAGGTATTGTTAACCCAGAATGCCTCCATGGTTCCGGATACTGTTTTTGCTTCAGCATCAAGTTTCACATCTATCCCGTAACCCGTAATTCTCTCGCTGAGCGGTTTTTGATCCGCCGGCCGGGCATGCAGGCTGAAGGGGGAAATCAACATTAAGAAAAAAATAGCCGGTTTTATCTTCATTTTATCAAAGTATTCTAAAATCATTTTTATAGGTGTTTCACCCTTAGACGCAAGAATAAGGCAGAATTAACGAAAAAACCCCCGTCATGGGGGAAATTTCTTGTTTGATAGCTTTTCCGAACTAAGGCAGATTGCTTATTGGGCGGCTTCCTGTTTTGTGAGCGTCAGGGGGATCTCTCCCTCAAAATACACAGCCTTGCCTGTCATCTTTTTATCGGTGTCGGACTTGAGATATACAACAACCTCCTGTCCTTCAACAAATACAGTGAACGAAAGAGTATCCTTTTCAACCTTTGCCTTCTCTCCTGCCAGTGTGTAGCCGCTTGTCGGGAAAGAGATGGAAGTTGTATACTTATCTTCAGCAAATTTCACATCAATGGTCCCTGTGTTGAATCCCTCAGGTGCATAGGGAGCTTCAAATTTCCATTTGCCGGTATGAGTGGCATTCTTTGAATTAGTCTGACCTGTTGCTGTAAATATTGCACAAAGGGCAAAGAGCAATAGAGTAAAAATTCCTTTTTTCATTTTTGATTTTTTTGGTTGTCTCAAATATAGGAATCTTCAGGCGGATTTTTTACTGATCGCTGCTGAAAATCCATATTCATTGCAAATTCTTCAGGAAAATCTTCAGCTTCCGACAAATCGACATATATAGAATTTTCAAGAAGCCTGACGATACGGGTTTCAATTTCATCCGATCTGAGATACTGCAGGGCTCCTATTCCGGCGCTGTTTCCAACGGCGAAGATACGGTTCTCAAGTTCCTCAGGCAGGAGTCCCAGGTCTACAGCCGACCTGATGCTTATATAATTGCCAAATCCACCTGCAAGGTACAGAGCTTCAACATCCCCGAATCCAATGCCGGCCCGTTTAATGAGTATCCTGATTCCTGAAAATATGGCAGATTTTGCCAGTTGGATCTCCCGGATATCCTGCCGGGTCACTTTGATATCATTTGCATCATGGACAACAAACGAATCCTTCATAAATCCTGTTTCATCCACTATCCCTTTCCGAACCAGGTAAGCAACTATGTCGACGATCCCTGATCCGCAAATGCCAGCCGGCTCAGTATTCCCGATAACCTGAATGTCTCCGTCGTCGGAAAAACCCGATACAGCGCCTGTCACCGCTGCCATGCCGCATGAGATGCTGGCACCTTCAAAAGCCGGCCCAGCAGCAGCGGAGCAAGCATAGACCTTACCTCCTGTTACAAGAGCTATCTCACCGTTTGTGCCAATATCGACAAACAGATAGCTGTTGTACAGGGGTTTCAGCACAGCCAGACCGGCAATTATATCGGCTCCGACGTAAGCCGACAGGCATGGCAGGGTTATCAGATGACCTTCCGGATTGATGCTTATCTTTGAAGAAGCTCCCTTTCTGATCTGTAAGGAGGTAAACTTCGGAGTAAACGGCGCCAGTGCAATCGGTACAGGATCCTCGCCAAGCAGCAGGTGAAGCATTGTGGTGTTGCCTGCAACAACAATCTTTTCCAGATTAAAGGTGCCAAGGCCCCGCCCGGTCAGAAAAGAGCCCGTTTCAAAATTTATGCGTTCCGTTATTGAGTTCTGAAGCTCCTGAATCCCTTTCTCATTCTCCTGGCAATAAGTGATCCTGCTTATTACATCAGCGCCGAACTTCATCTGAGGATTCAGAAAGGAGGCTATCTTCTCGATAGCTCCGTCAAAAAGGTTCAAAAAATAAAGGACAACGGTTGTTGTACCCAGATCAATCGCCACTCCAATCGGAAAATCGCTCAATCCCGGGGATATTCCCGGACTGAATTGAAAATCCTCAAGGAATTCGGTTTGCCTGACAAGAATTCTGGCTTCATTTTCACCCGGCAATATAACCTCGGTGTCACCGGTCGGCTTATATCTGCATGAAATAACCTTGCCAACCCCGGAAACCCATACAGTGCATTTTCCGCAGCGGCCCTTTCCTCCGCAGGGTGAATAAATATCATAACCGCTTTTTCTCAGTATAGTCTGCAGGGAGATCCCCTCCTCCGCATCAATCTCCCTTACGCCATCGCGGCTTATGCACCTTATCCTGATCATGTCAAAAGAGATTTACCCGGCCTGAAAATCCTGTAGGCCGCCGGCCATATCCGCATGAGATACTTGTCCTGCTCCTGCCTGACAATAATTGCAAATTCATCAAGCGCATGGTTATTTGCCTCCGTCCTGTATTTGTAGTCAAGCGTTCTGAGCAGAACTGCATAGTCATTGTATTTCCCGAGATCCTGGGCAAGCTGATCCAGTCTTTTTTCGAGGCTCCTGACCGCCTTGGGATTCAACGACCTTAAAAAGAACAATTGATAGAGAAGATCCTTTGTCTTCTTCCTGAACTCGTGAATATTGACATCCTTCGGATTATGCCGGGCATTCAGGTAACAATCGGAAACCAGACTGAACGATCGTTCCAGTTCCTCAGTAAGAAGGTGCGGTTCAGTAACTTTCATGTTCAGAAACCTGAGCCTCGACGACGAACGGTGGAGTATATCCTTGATCTTCAGAAGATCTTCCCTGATCTTTTCAACGGAAGATGCCTGATCATCATGGGTTTCAAGCAGCTGCCTGATTACATTTTCATCCTTCACGCGGATAAACAATGCCGGATGCCTCTTTCTGAAGTCCCTGAGCAGCTTCCTGTGCACCGTCGATTCACGCCATGTACTCATTATCCTGCCTGTTTCACGGAATGCACCGTATTCTCTTCTGAATGAGTCCTTATCGATACTGCTCCTGAGCAGTTTTATTGCAGCCCTCGCCTTTTTCATCAGCACCCTGACATCATGAACAACTTTCTGTCCAGGGAGCCTTCCCGGGTGAATCATCGACTGGGCATCGCTGATATAGCCGCAAATGACAGGCTTGAAATCTGTTGTTGCAATATGACCGTCAGTTGATGGAATCATAACTAGCATATAAGCCGGTTAAAGTTATGTTTTTCGGACAATAAAGCCAATAATCGGATTGCCAATAACCATGTTGACTGATCAATTTGTAGTGCCGTCACACAAAAAGAGTTAAATTTGTTGATTGCAATTTTTTCAGATGAGTAAAATAAGTAACGGACAAAAGATAGGGATACTGACCGCAGGTGGTGATTGCCCCGGCCTTAACGCTGCAATACGCGGGGTCGGAAAAACAGCTATTGTAAAATACGATATGAGGGTGATCGGTATCAGCGACGGATATACCGGACTTATAAACAAGGAATACCGGGAACTGACCGAAAAAGACCTTTCCGGGATACTGACTATGGGAGGAACAATACTGGGAACCTCCAGGGAAAAGCCTTTCAAGAGTGATGGTAAAAACAAGAACGACCTGAGAAAACCGGCTCTTATAAAAGAGCACTATGAACAGATGGGACTTGACTGTCTGGTTTGCATTGGCGGCAACGGTACTCTCAAAACAGCCAACCTGCTCTCACAGGAAGGTCTGAGTATTATCGGGATTCCAAAAACCATTGATAATGATGTGTTCGGCACTGATCAGTCATTCGGATTCGACTCTGCAGTAAACATAGCTACTGAAGCAATCGACAGGCTCCATTCCACTGCCAATTCGCACAAGAGAATAATGATCATAGAGGTAATGGGACATACTGCAGGCTGGATAGCCCTCTATTCGGGCATTGCCGGCGGAGGCGATGTGATTCTGATCCCCGAGATAAAGTATAATGAAGAGAAGATCGCTGAATACCTGATGAACAGGCTCAGGGATAACAAGCCATACTCAATCATAGTGGTGGCTGAAGGTATAAAGATTCCGGTGAAGGAGGAATCAGCCGCACATTATCTGAGCAGAAGGATATCCGAACTGACCGGACTGGAAACCAGGGAGACGGTTCTTGGATATGTCCAGAGAGGAGGCAGCCCCTCACCCATGGACCGTGTTCTTGCAACACGGTATGGATCAGCTGCCGCCGATCTGATTGCAAAACGCGAATACGGAAGAATGGTCGCCCTCAGAAAAAATGACATCACGTCTGTTCCCCTCGCAGAAGTTGCAGGTAAAATCAATATGGTTAATCCCGGGAACGGAATGGTGGTGAAGGCCAAGAATATGGGAACCAGCTTCGGGGAATGACTCCATAAAATAGGTTTCTGAATATTAAACTCAACTTGTATGAAGAGAATGATTTTCGTCCGCCATGGCAAAGCTGAAGAACACACCGGTTCTAATGATGATTACCTGAGATCACTCACCGTAAAAGGGAAGACGGTTTCGGAAAAAATGGCCCGTGTGCTGAAAAAGAAGGAGAAAAATCCTGCCGTATTGGTCTCAAGTCCTGCTTTCAGGGCTTACGAGACAGCCATAATCTTTGCCAGGGTCCTTGGATATGATCCGGAAAAGATCATTCTGAAGGAAAGTCTCTATTCTCCTGCTTCCTTAAAATCATTTTCCCTGATAACCGGAGAACTTGACGAAAAAACAGATACAGTTATATTCGTCGGGCACAATCCCTCGTTTACTGAAATTCCAAACCTCCTGTCGGTGACCGGCTGCGATGTCCTCCCAAAGAGCGGTATTGTATCCCTGACCTTTAAAACAGATACATGGAAGGATATATTCCGCAGGAAGGGATCTATCGAGTATTTTCTGAAACCTGATGCAATTATATGAACAAGACATACATCCCAAAGGAAATAAGCTGGCTCTCCTTCAACGAAAGGGTGCTTCAGGAAGCAGAGAACAAGGATGTTCCCTTGCTCGAAAGATTCAGGTTCCTCGGAATTTACTCAAATAACCTTGACGAATATTTCAGGGTGAGGGTGGCTACATTACGAAGACTGGCCCAGCTTGGTTCCAAATCACTTAATGTTCTGGGATACAGTCCTAAGGCCACACTCAAAAAAGTAAATGAAATAGTGCTTGAACAGAACGCACGATTTGAAAAAGCTTATACGGGCCTGCTTCAGGAACTTGCCAGGCATAATATCCATATTATAAACGAGAAGGAACTCAACCCCGAACAGTCTGATTTTGTCAGGAATTACTTTCTTAAGGAAGTCCGCAACAGGCTGATGCCCTTTTTGTTCGATAAGGATAGTGATTTGCCCAACCTGACCGATGATGCAATCTACCTGGCAATATCACTGTCGAAGAAAAATGTTGTAAAGAAGAAATTTGCACTTCTTGAAGTTCCCACCGATGTACTACCGAGGCTGGTCGTCCTTCCGGAAAAGGATGAAAACAGGTACCTTATATTCATCGAGGATATTATAAGATTTGGCCTGAAAGACATTTTCTTCATCTTCGATTTCGATGAGATCAGGGCTTATACAATCAAACTGACACGCGATGCGGAACTTGAACTGACCGACGATATCTCCGAAAGCTACATTGAGAAGATATCCCGAAGCATTCAGCAAAGAAAGCATGGGAGCCCCATTAGGTTCATTTACGACAGGGAGATGCCCAAAGATATGCTTAAGATGCTCACCAAACTCCTGAATTTCGGGGTCGACGATGCGCTGATACCGGGCGACAGGTATCATAACTTCAAGGACTTCATGAGATTCCCCCAGTTTGGCAAGAAAAAGTTCTATTACGAACCTTTCAGGCACATCCATCATAAGGACATTCTTCCCGGGAAAAGCATCCTTTCGGCAATCAACAAAAAGGATATCATGCTATTCTTCCCCTATCATCCATTTGAACACTTTATTGACCTGCTGAGGGAGGCATCCATCGATCCTTATGTGACCTCCATTCAGATAACTCTCTACAGACTGGCAAGGAATTCAAGCGTGATCAATGCCCTGCTCAATGCAGCCCGAAATGGTAAGAAAGTAACCACAATAGTGGAACTTCAGGCAAGGTTCGATGAGGAGGCCAACCTTCTGTGGGGAAACAAGCTCATGGAAGAAGGGATTAAGGTTATATATGGTGTACCAGGACTGAAGGTCCATGCAAAACTCTGTCTTATCACCCGGTCAAAGGATGACATACTTCACAGGTTTGCAGCAGTCGGAACCGGTAATTTCAACGAGGACACCGCAAGGGTGTATACCGATCACCTGCTTCTTACGTCCGACAAGAAAATCACAAACGATGTATTCAAGGCATTCAATTTTTTTAATGTCAATTACAGGAAAGACAATTATTACCACATAATCCTCTCCCCTTTCTTCCTTAGAAACAGGATGTCGCTGATGATTGAAAATGAAATTAAGAATGCAGCAGCGGGAAAGAAAGCCTTTATTTACCTTAAATTGAATAACCTGACAGATCCTGAGATCATTAACCAGCTCTATGATGCAAGCCGGGCGGGTGTCACAGTAAGACTGATTGTAAGAGGGATGTTTTCAATGGTTACCGGGATACGAAACATAAGTGACAAGATAAAGGCAATAGGCATTGTCGACCGCCTGCTTGAGCACAGCCGCTTCATGATTTTTTGCAACGATGGTGATGAGGAGTGTTTTATCTCCTCGGCCGACCTGATGACGAGGAACATCGAGCACAGGATCGAGGTAACCTGCCCGGTGTACGACAAGACTCTCAAAAACGAGCTTAAGGAGATTTTCGAGATCCAGTGGTCCGACAATGTAAAGGCCAGAAAACTGGATCCGGCTCTGTCAAATAAGCTTGTAAAACCCGGCAGCAAACCTGTTCGCTCCCAGGTGGAGGTTTACAACTATGTGATGAAAACCAGCGGCAAATGTCCCGAAAAATAATGTAGCCAGTGAATGTTCCGGTACTCATCTCAGGCACTTTAGTAATAATCATCTTTTCGTGGTTTTATTCAATCAGACAGAAACGATATCACGGGATCCCGCGTTTCTTTGCCTTCGAAAGCATTTTCATTCTTCTGCTCCTGAATATAAAGTACTGGTTCTCCGACCCTTTTTCATGGAACCAGCTGATTTCATGGATTCTGCTTATTCTTTCAGCCTGGTCAGGACTGGCCGGCTATTTTACCCTTAAGGGGAAAGGTCAGGCAGTCGGGAATTTCGAGAATACAACAGTACTCGTAAAATCAGGAGTTTTTGGACTCATAAGGCATCCCCTGTATTTTTCGCTTCTTCTTCTCGGTACAGGTATCATGATGAAAAATCTGTCACTGCCCTCCATTGCGTCAGGTATTTTAAACCTTGTTGCACTCTGGTTCACCGCCAGAACCGAAGAAAAGGAAATGATTGATAAATTCGGCCAGCAATACAGGGATTATATGAGGGAAACAAAAATGTTCATCCCCTTCATTCTTTAATTTATCTACTGCTCTTCCTGTTGTTGACTGATTGCCAGTCATATCTCACTTTTTTATTGAACATTCGCCCCAATTGTTTGTTAATTATGAAACAATTTAAAACTCACATTCCAATGACCAGAAGAGATTTAATACAGAAAGTCCTGATCGGCGGGACGACTTTTCTTATTCTTCCTCCTGTCCTGTGCAGTTGTTCCAAGGATGATGGCAATGATAACGGTAACGGCGGTCCGACTGAACCCAAAACCATCACACTCGATCTAACAAATGCTTCCAATGCATCCCTTAACACAGTTGGTGGGTACGTAATCACGCAGGGTATTATAGTTGCAAACACATCGGCTGGTTACAGGGCACTCGACAGTGTATGCACGCATCAGGGTAACCAGATCACCTACAACCTTGCTGCACATAATTTCCCGTGTTCCCGCCAGGAGGAGGGGCACGGCTCGGTTTATTCTCCAACCGGAAGTGTGATTGCAGGACCGGCTCCTGCATCTCTCAAATCGTATGCAGTTGCAAAAAACGGAAATATACTCACAATTACACTCTAAGGTATACGGCAACACGTTACTGGTTACTGGTTACTGGCTTTGCCCTCTGAAGCTTTAGCGAAAGAGGGTTACTGGCGAGCGGCTCAGGGCTCAGAGCTCCAAATTCTGCCAACTGCTGTCTGCCAACTGCCAAGTGGCACTTCGCCATTCGCCCTGTGTCTCATAAAAAAAGCCGCATCAGTTTAACCCGATGCGGCTTTTAAAAAACCCAATCAAAAAATAAAAATCGTTTATCTTGACGAGAGCCATTTAGCGGACTTTTCCGATTCCGGCTTTTCCTTTGAATACATGACATCAACCAGTTTGCCATTCTCGTCAATAAGGTACTTCTGAAAATTCCACTTCACTTCCGAATCCATCATACCGTTCTTCTCCTTCTCTGTCAGCCACTTGTAAAGCGGATGAATATCCTTGCCCTTGACTGAAATTTTCTCCATCAGCGGGAAGGTCACACCATAGTTCTGACTGCAGAACTGCCTTATCTCTGTTGCCGAACCGGGTTCCTGGTTCATAAAATTATTGGCAGGAAATCCGATGATTACAAGTTCTCCCTCATATTTTTTGTGCATCTCTTCAAGATCCTTGTATTGAGGTGTGAAGCCGCATTTCGAAGCAACATTTACAACCATGACTTTTTTCCCCTTCAGGGAAGAAAGATCGAAGTCGTCACCTTCAAGCGTCTTCACCTTGAAATCGTAAAAGCTTCCGGTCTGTGATAGAAGTGTCATTGAAATCAATAATAATAAAGTTGTAAGTAAACCTGTTTTCTTCATGTCTGAATATATATACAGTAAACACGCTCCATACTTAATTGTTCAGGTCTGGTAATTTGCTCCTCATTTTATTTTTGTTGCATCCTTGATCTGTATCGTAATGGGCATGGTCATACCCATTGATGCAATGTCGAGGTCGCCGGTAACTTTCATTGAAGATGCCTGACTGACAAGGAGACCTTCCTTTACAGCAACCAGACATTCCGAAGTTCTCGTAAAGGGTCCCCTGATGTTTATGTCCATCCCCTGGGTCTGAAGACTCATGATAAATGTTCCTGTCGCGTCCTTGAGTATTTTGGCACATTCAACGCCGTCGATGGTTTCAATTCCTTCAAGTTTGTTAATCGTGTTGGTGATCGTGGTCTGAGTCATTGTCGCAGTCTTAAGCGTTGATGAGTCGGTAGTGTTCCAGTTGTCTCCGGGTTTCACCGGTTTTTCAGGCATCTGCGGGAAAAAATCATAGAGCGCCTGGCCCAGGTCTGATTCGGCTCCCTCACTTTGAACAAACTTTATTGCAACTGCTTCTGAAAGATCAACAACTTTACCTTCCGGCGAAAGGACAATTCTGCATGATTTGCCTTTTATATCCGCTACAGAGACTCCACCTCCGCCCATCGGTGAGTTGGTCGTCTGTCCGAGTGTATCCGCCGTAATCTCCAGGACAAGGTTGCTTCCCTGCATGCCTGCCGATCTGACACTGCATCCAAAAGCTGAGTTGACATCGGTCTGCATGGTCTGACCCTGCATGTCCATTATCTGAGCCATGGTACTGGTGTAAAGATAACTGACCGGCTTATCGTCGGAATATTTGTAAGCCAGGCTAATCTCCTGCGAGTTTAGGGTAACTGAAATGCCGGAAAACAGCAGAAGAAATCCGGCTGAAAAGATCGATTTCATGAATTGGTTTTTCATTGCTTCCTGATTTAATTACCAAATTGTAGTGATTATAAATAATTTGAAAATTTAGACATATTTAACCACATAACTCTAATGAAAAGGGAAATATTATTAAGCTACCGGAACGCTTTCACTTCTTATTTGAGTTTGATCTTGAGAACGCCATTTGCTCCCATTGAACCGTACAGAGCTGTTCCGACGTCATCAATGAACTCAATCGACTGGATATATTCGGTGTCGATGTAGGAAATATCCGACACTATCTTGTCGTCAACCACAAGCAGTACCTCCGGTGTCCTGTCGAATGACTTCAACTTGGTGTTCACTATCATGTTGCCATTAACCCTGACATTATAGATCTCACCTGCAATGGCTTCATAAACTGATTTGTATTTTGAGAAATCCTTGACCCGGGCGGCTTCACCCGTTGTTATTGCGTCCCTCAGGACACTCTCAGCAATATGTCCGTTGTTTACGGCTTCGTTGAAATTTGAAGCGTCATCCCTGTAAACAAGATCAATCTTGTAAACAGACACCCCCTTTATCTTTTGCTTCCTGGAGATAAACCCCGACGCGGATACCCTGAGAACATCCTTTTTCGTGCATTGAATTGAAAAAACACCAGCCGAATCGGTTGTCGCCGTGTCACCAGTCTTGGATGATAGTATGGAAACATTCCTGAGCGGAATTGTTTTGAACGATGTTACAATTCCTGTAACACGTATCTTTTCCTGCGAGTATGTGATACCCGATAAAAAGATAAGCACCAATACAGCAAGAACCGTTTTTGTCTTCATTTCATTATAGATAAAGTAACTACAAATATAGAATGAATTAAGTTAACAAACAACGAGAAGGCATGAAGGCATAACGGTGCAAAGGTGCAACGGCATAAAGGCATAAAGAAGGGCATAAAGGTGCAACGGCATAAAGGCATAAAGGTGCAAAGGCATAAAGGCATAAAGGTGCAAAGGCATAAAGGTGCAAAGGTATAAAGGTGCAACGGCATAAAGGCATAAAGGTGGAACGGGATAAAGGTGTAAAGGTATTAAGGGGTAAAAAAGGATGGTAGTAAAAAAAAGTTTTACTCCGTGTGACTCCGTGAGTAACTCCGTGTGACTCCGTAGTTAAAAAACAATAAGCAACCAGCAACTAAATTAATTTCTAAAAATAATATTGACTTTGATCAGACTGTGGTGTAACTTTATGTCAGAATAAAATCAGGAGAACAATGTGGCCTGGAAACACACCGGAACTTATGAGGGCAAAGATGCTCCACAATTACCTTGATGAGTGCCGCAAAAGGGAAATAAGGGAGATGCGAAATAAGAACGGACAACCCTCCCACCTGATTCTCATCGGTAAAAAGCTTCTGAAGGTCTTGCGTCTTATTTAGAATGATTCTAAAAGAATCCCGATTTTTGCTTAATGCGGAAATTGGGCCTATCTTGCGCCTTCAAAAAAAGCGGACTATGAAACCAGTTGCACAGAACCAACTTTATGATTACAGATTAACTGACTTTTGAACGGTCTATAATGCACTATACCAAACAGGGGGAGCTTTATAGCTCCCTTTTTTTTTATAAATAATTCTAAACGGAAATTTGAAATGAAAACAATCAGAGCAAACGCAGAAAAGATTTTAACAGACAACATGAATCATGTAAACGCACAGATTGACGTACAGGCCAGCGCGAATAATGGCAGCAAGAATGTATTGTTTACTCTTCGGACATACATTGAAAATGAAGCAAAAAACAATCCTAACTTCTACAGGTGGCTTTTCAACAATTATGATATTGACTTCCACGGGAAAAACATGACCTCAGAGCAGAAAGATGCTTACGAGGCATGGTTCAATAGTCTGTAGTCAATTTTCACCGACAACAGTCTGTATTCAGAATTTTTTTATTAAATTGGTAAAAAAAAGCAGCATGGCCTTGCTGACAGGCTCTCCGGCTCTGCTGCTTTTATTTAAAATAGCAATCAGGTGCAGGCGACCACAAAACCTGTCCGGACAAAATATAGTAACGATGAAGAAGATCACATTAAGCCGTGTGGATCATGCAAGGATCCTCAAGAGCATAGGAAAAGCAAAGTTTTCGGGTACAATCAATCCGGCCGAAGCAGAGAAACTGCTCAATGAACTGGGGAATGCCAGGATTGTTGAACCCATGGAAATTCCGGCTGATGTTGTGACCATGAACTCTGAGGTTAAGATAAGCTTCGCAAATACAAAAAAGACGGTTGTCTTTAAGATAGTCTATCCCGACCAGGCAAATATCAGGGAGAATAAAATATCTATTTTTTCCCCTATTGCGACTGCTCTTATCGGCTACAGGGTGTCAGATGAGATCGAGTGGGTAGTTCCAGCCGGACTGACCAGGATCCGTATAGAGGAAATTCTCTACCAGCCCGAGGCAGCCGGGGATTATGATCAATGAGGTTATAACCAAGATACCCGATCTTACTTAAGCCTGAGGCCTGTCATTCGCTATGCTGAAGTAGCAGGATTATTTAATGATCCTGAAACTTTTCAGCCCCTGGCTCAATAACTAAGCCGGACATTCCTTTGTCCAAGTCCTGTTTTCAATCAGACATAAAATTAATTACATACGATCAGTCAAATTGTAATTGGCTGAAGTCTTAATTGATTTAATTGACTTTGGCTTTTTCGTGGTGTAACTTTACTTGTTAATGATTACGCAACATGAAAAAACAGTTCCTTTCCCGGTTCGATGCTGAAAATTTGAGAAAATCAATTATCTACTTTGCAATTGCACTCCCATTAATATTGATTTCCCTGATACTGGGCATAGAGAAAAGCGGGTTGGCAACTTTTATGTTTTTTCTCGGAGTTCCCTTCTTTTTCTATGCAATGTTACGTCCTTGGGGAAAGGCAAAATATTATGGCATTATGTGTATCATAATCATAATACTTCTAACACTTTTCCTGACTGTTGGACTTGATATTCTGACAAAGATTCAAGCTAATAACAGCAATCTGAACAAAGCCAATGGCGAGGGCATCGGATTTGTTGCCATTGAAGGAGTTATTACTTGTATTGTAGGCATGTTCCGGTTTAGAAAACAGGATTAACTAAGGCGGGGGAAGAGCCATAAGACCAAAATATTGTGGTGTTTTCAGGTTTCAGCCGCTTAGTCTGGTGTCTTATTCTGAAGTCGATTCAGGATTCATTTTCAATTTTACCGGGATTGTGAATATCAGCCCCCCTGATAAATGAGCCTCTTCGTAAAAATTTTGTCTGGGGCTGCTAATGTATCCGGTATAAGAAATCTGGCCCTGCAGTTTAATGTTGTTCCAGACTGCACGAAGCGTCAGGGCTGGTTCAATAAAAAAATGAGGGTTATCACCGATATGGCTAAGCTCCTCATCATAATAACTATTAGTTACACTGGGATAAGAAAGCCTGCTGCCTCGAACTGAAACTGCAGCTTCAAAGCCAGAGGACTTTATCCCAAGGGAGGGCTGAATGAAAATCCTGGATGATGACAGTCTGGCACTGCCCGCGTATTGACTATCAATGCCTCCTGTGCCCGGATTGTATGATAATTCTTCATATTCATGACTTTGGGAACCTCCTCCAATTCCACCGTAAACTTCAATGATCAGGATTTCATTCACGGGTTTAAAATATCCCATGCCCAAGTCAAAACACGAGCCTTTTCCATAATCTCTTTCAGAGACATTTCCTCCCCAGGCTGTCATAAAATTAGCCAAAACACCAATGTTTTCAGCGGGGGCAAAAGCTGTCTGAAGTTCAATACACTTGGATTCATCCCAGCCGCCAAAAAATCCAGAAACCTGCAAATCGTTCTTCTCCTGAAGCATGGGTACGTTCTGAACGTTCGAAACATAGTAATAGTGTGTACAGCTGAATTGGACTACCGCGGCGAGAAGTGAAAGAATCAGATGTTTTTTCATCTTGTCCGGGTATTATTTTTCGGAAGAATACTGATCAAAGGTACGCCGGCAAAAAAGTGAAGTCAAATATTTCTTGCAGGATTAACCCTTCATTTGGTTAGATGAAAGGGCAGGATTATTTCATGATCCTGGTTTGGGGGTGATTCAAAAGAAAAAGCCTTCCATTCGCTTCGCTCATTATCGGTCTTTTTTGTCTTCTCCAGGCTCCGGGCGAGCCCGGGCCTTGTTCAGACAAAAAAGCCCGGCACTATCGTGCAAGGCTTTTTCTTTTGTCGGGGTGGCAGGATTCGAACCTGCGACCCTCTGGTCCCAAACCAGATGCGCTAACCGGGCTGCGCTACACCCCGCTTCAACCTTTGAAGGTTCCTATCAAAACTGCCGCAAAAGTATCACTTATTTTTATATTTCAATCATCCGGCCTATAAAATAAGAAGTCCGGTAACTTAACCTGTTATCCGGACTTCCGTCACATTCTGGAGAGCCACCTTTCCTGCTTCTGGATTTATTTACATAGCTTGATCAGAATGCGTTTTAATGAAGGAAGGTTACATCGCCGACTTTATCAAAATAATCTCCGTCGGCATACCTCCCCGATACTTTCCATACATATACTCCCTGGACCGCCAGCTTACCATCACGGCTGTAGCCGTCCCATCCTTTGTAAAGATCGTGACTTTCATAAATCAGCGTTCCCCACCTGTTGAATATCTGAAGCTTGTAATCCGTCACATTCTCATAAAACGGCCTGAACACAAAGTCCATCTCCGGATAGGCGCCTTGTCTCCATGCTCCGCCTGTTGGCCCGGTTTCATTCCACTTGAAAACATTTGGAAAATCAATTGTACCTATCTTCCAGTCAACCCTTATTGGAGTAGCAAGATTCGCAGAATCGACGCAACCATCCTTTGATGTTACTGTAAGGGTAACAGTGTAATTTCCCTGATCCATATACTTGTGATACGGATTCTTCTCCTCGGAGGTATTCCCGTCACCGAAGCGCCAGAAGGAAACTGAATCATACATACTGTTGTTTGAAAAGACAACTATCTGTTCGTTGTTGATTACATCCGTGGGATAAGCTTCCAGTATTGCAGTCGGGTTCTGATAGACTGTTATGATTCCGTTATGCACCGATTCACCGGCAATATTATAAACTATCAGCTTCACGATATAGCTGCCCGGCACATAGTACGTGTGGACCGGGTTTTCCTTCACGGAAAACTGTCCGTCGCCAAATCCCCAGATGTAGGTCTCGCCATACAGACTCTTGTTTGTAAACTGCACTGTAAGCGGCGAACAGCCAACAGTGTCGGGTGAAAAGTCGGCAATAGGAACTGGCGGCATCTGAATCTGTATATGAATAGTGTCAACACCATAGCAACCATATTTGTCCATTATGGTTTCATACATTATTACATGGGTGCCAAGCCCGGCAGCAGCAGGATCAAAAACATAACCGGTTACGGCCGGCCCGTAAAAGACTCCTCCTGCCGGAGTTGCATTAAGATTGATCGCAGGACTGTTTATATACACCGTCCCTACCCTGTCGATATCCACAACGGGGATCGGAACCACTGTTATATCCTCGGTGTCGGAGTCGTCGCAGTCGGGATTGACAATACTGTAGCTTATTATGTGGGTGCCGGCTCCTGCAACTGCAGGATCAAAAATGTTGCCCGTGACACCCGGACCAGACCAGACCCCTCCGAGATCATGTGCCGTAAGTGTAATCGGAGCATTGTTTATACACAAAGTATCCAGCCGGTTGATTGTTGCATCAGGGGTTGCCACCGTGATTGTTATCTGGTCGGTGTCCATACATCCGTTTGAATCAACTATCTTATAGTCAATATTATGGTTGCCATAGCCGGATATTGCCGGATTGAATGTATTGCCAGAAACCCCGGGACCAGACCATACACCCCCCATGTTTACGGCATTCAGAGTGATAATTGTATCGGTTATACACAGGGTGGGAATACGTGTGATGGTAGCGTCAGGCACGGGCACTACTTTTACTATCGCCGTGTCAGCATCACTGCATCCTTCCGCATTTGTTATTTCATACCTGATTATGTGATTTCCCACACCGGCAACAACAGGGTTGAATGTATTTCCCGATACACCCCTGCCCGACCAGTCACCTCCGGGATCATGCGCTGTCAGTGTCACGGGCGGGGCATTGGCACACATCCTGGCAACCGGATCGATTGTGGCATCAGGATAATCGACAATCAGGATAATTGCAGTTGTTACAACGGGAGGATTATCTCCGTTCTGCCGGTCCCTTGGAGGACCCGGTATGTTCGGATCATCATAGGGATTGCAATAGTTCCAGTTTCTCAAAGTCACCTGGAAGTATTCGCCTATCTGTTTATCAGAGGCTACATTTATCACCTTCGACATAACTCCTGAGCCGGTTACCGGTCCTGTCAGCGTAATTACATTATCGGTGAAGGGATAGCTTCTTGACCGGCCCTCAATAGTGACAGGCTGTCCTGTCATCGTTATCTCAGTGCCATAAATCCACTGTATCCATCTTGTATTTACATTCGGATTGTCTCTCTCCTGAGGTGGCACACAGTTGAACTGGGTAAGATCCTGGAAACGGACATCCGCGCTGTTGCCGAAACAGACCGGGTAGATCTCGGGATTAATATGCATGTGACCCCCGTTATGATCATCATCATCCCAGACAGTAACTATCTGTTCCTGGGTTGATGAGGTGCATAGCGTGCCGTTTACAAGGAGAGTGGCCTGCGGATGGTAATTGCACAGACGGCCGGCCGATGTGTATGTATTTGTGGCAGTGGCTGCAAAAACTCCCGGCGCCGATTGAATGGCCGGAACTGTAACGACTGAACCATTGTTCCAGTCAAACCTTATTTCAACAGGGCTTCCGGCATTGTTGACACCGGTATAGCTGACATTCCATGATACCGACACCGGGGAACATAATTTGTCCGGTGTGATATTGTTGGCTTTGGATATAATTGTACAGGTCTGGCCTGAAAGGCCAGCCGACATTATGCCCAGTAATAAGAGAAGTAAACCCTTTTTCATAGACCTCAGAGCATTCGTTCATGTACTGAACCACAACTTCTTAAGGTACAATGTGCCCGTCCTGATGCTAAGATGCCTTGCCGTAATGACAAAAAACAGTAAAACACAATCCTTTTTTACCGATATTGACTTTCTATCTATATCCCATAAAAAACGGTCGAGCGCCTGAATTATTACTCAGAACACAATAATATTATGTGATTCAAGGAAAAGGCTGCTCAGTTTCTTACCCTGTGAGAAACCTTGCCCGACTGCTTGTTTTTAAGAATAAGCTTGACGGTTCCGTCAGGCATGGTTTCTTCCTTCACCAGGTAGTATTCATCATCAAAATCGCGGAGAGCATTGATTTTTTTCGTGAATTCATTTCCCCGCCAGGTAAGAAGCCTGACCGGCTCCCACTTTCGTGAACTTGCTGACCTGTAACAGGCATCCATTATCTCGTTTACTATGTAGCCGTCGTAAAATGACTCCTTCGGCTGGGATTTTATATCATATGCGTTGAACATATCGGTGAGCATGTCGGTGTAGCCAAGTTCCACGACTTCGTCGCCGACCGGAAAGAGCCATCCCTTTTCTGTTTCCGCCTTCTCGGCGACATATCCCTTCTTGCCGCCTGCAGTGAACATCTCAAATCCGGTGCGGAGAAAATTATTGATCCATAAAGTTCCGTCAGTGCCCATGACCTCGTCACGGAGATCCATTCCCCCGCGAAAAGTCCAGCTGACTTCAAACTGCCCTATTGCTCCGTTCTCGTACCTTACCCAGCCCAGCGCATTGTCTTCCGCCTCAATCGGTTTCACAAGGGTATCGGCCCAGCACATGACTTCAACCGGCTTTATGTTCTTCCCTATGTAGTTCCTCGAAATTTCAATGCAGTGGCAGCCCATATCGAGCAGAACCCCTCCGCCCGACAACTCCCGGGTCCAGAACCAATCGCTGTGAGGCCCGGGATGAGTCTCCCGCGACCGGGCCCAGATAACCTGCCCGATGTCGCCTGATGCCACCGATTTGAGTGCCTTAAGTGTTTTTGGAGTGTAAACCAGATCCTCCATATAACCGTGAGTGATGCCGGCTTTCTCTACGATGTCCAGCATCAGCTTTGCCTCATCGGCATTCCTTCCCAAAGGTTTGGTGCAGAACACAGCCTTTCCGGCTTCAGCAGCCAGGGCGACTGCTTCGTAATGAAGGTTGTTGGGAAGTCCTACAATTACGACCTCCACTTCCGGATCCTCCACAGCTTGCTTCATGGATGTGGTCCACCGGGGAATTCCGTGCTTTCCGGCAAAGGCTTTTCCCCTGCCTTCATCACGTGAATAAATAATGCATACACTGTCGCGGTTCCTTTGGCCATGAAGTGCGAAAGTGTAAAAATCGCCGATGAATCCGGCTCCGAGAATTGCGACTTTTGCCATAAAAAAAGTTTATCGTTTATAGTTTCGAGTTTATCGATTCACAATCAGCTGGCGAGCAATTCTATAACATTTCCTTCCGGATCGAGAATCACACTTTCATAGTAGCCATCGCCTGTGATTCTTGGCCTGCCTTTAATTTCAAAGCCGTTCTCCTCAAGTAAAGCTGTCAGGTTGTCGACCTTTTGCCTGCTGCCCACATTGATTGCAAGATGAGTGATCCCTATCGTTTCCCCTTTTCTGATTCCGGTTATGTCATCCTTCTTCATCAGCTCGATTCTTGCTCCTCCTGAGAAGGTGATGAAATAAGATGAAAATTTCTTAAGCGGATTGACATACTTTGCTCCGGAGCTGCAATCAAAGTATTTCAGAAAAAATTCCTTTTCCTTTTCAAGGTCTTCCGTCCAGATGGCTATGTGGTCAATATGCATTTTGTCAATTAATTAACTCAGGTTGCTGGTTATTCATCAAAGATTGGCAGAAAAACGTAACATTTATCGGGGAGTTACGTAAAACCTTCCAGAAGCACTTCTTAACTGCACAGTGCCGTCCAACCCAAGATGCATGAGACGCCTTCCCCGGGCGTCTCTTCCTTTTAATTCACCCTGACTTTCACCACTACCTTGCGCACGGGAGAGTTCTCAACATCCTTGAGTCCGGGGCGGTGAGCATCCTCAGGGAAGAAAATAAAAAACTTTCCGGGAGTGGCAAGCCGGTTTTCTCCTCCCCTGACAGTGAAGAATTCAATATCGTTGGTCTGGTTGTAGGGATCAAGTTCATCCGCCTTTGCTGACATTGGGGCCACTCCTATCAGCTCCTTGCCGCTGACTACATACTGAATGTCGATGTATACCCTGTGGGCCTCATACCGGGCATCCTCCTCATTCTTCGTGAGATATTCACTGACAGGGGCATATACATTATCTCCGTCAATATCGTAGCGTTTCAGCTCAAGAGATGAGAGATCATTGTCCCTCAGAAAAGCAAAGGCTTTATCCCACCGGTCCTTGTTACTGAAGTAGGAAATTGCAAACGACTTTCTGTTTATCGATTCATCGGGGACAACCTGCCAGCCATTAAGCCATTCGCCCTTCTCAAACCATTGGTCGGTCTTTTCGCTGCTCCATTGTGCAGGGTCTGAACTGCCGGAACAATTGTATAATCCAGTCAAGCTTGCCATTAAAATGAGTATTAAAAGTGAGTTCTTCATATGAGAGAAATTTAAATTTCGATTATTACCGGCATTGGGTGTTGCAATAAGTTGCAAAAGTTATAAAAAATGTGGAAGAATCCATTTATGCGATAAAAATATTTCGCCCCGTTCGGGGCTCTGCGGTCAGGGGATGCCATTAAGGACGGGCTGCGCCCATCCCTAAATCATTATTCGGCCTACGGCCTTATCTTGCCCGGATCACAACCCCAGCCCCTGTGGGCAGTGTCCACACGATTCGCGAAGCCCCGCATGGGGCGAAATGGTTGCGAGCAGGAAGCGAAACGTTTAGCAGAAATCATCACGTTCTACCAGTCCCGTAGGGGCGTAATGATTTAGGGCGGGGCAACGCCCCGTCTGGCAGTCCAAACAGCCCGTGAAGCCCCGGATGGGGCGAAATAATCCCAAACCAGGTATTGCCCCGTTAAAGATATCTCTCATCAAAAACAATCCCGGACTCCTCGAGGAGTTTCTTATACTCATCAACAAATGAGACCATTGAATGATGAACCTTCTGATCCCGGATATACCTCTTTACAGTGTCAACCTGCGACCAGCCAACCGAAAAAGCTCCAAACCCCTCCTGCCAGTAGAAATCCCTGTAATGCGACCCTTTTGTCTTGATCCATTTTGAGGTGCTTTTCTTGAGCTCCTCGGCAAGATCTGCAGGAGCCATGGTTCTGGGCAGGGTGCACAGGATATGAATATGATCGGATGTTCCCCCGATCTGAAAAGAAATGGATTTGCAGTTCCGCAGAACTCCTCCAAGGTAAGCATACAGTTCATCCTCGATATCTTCCCGGATGAATTTCATATTGTTTTTTGTATGAAAAACAATATGACAGTAGATTTTTGAAAATGATTGAGACATGTTATTCCGTTTTTGTAAAAATATTAAGCTCCGGGGCCAGAATTACCATTTTTATAAAAAAAATATATCGCCCCATACGGGGCTCTGCAGTCAGTGGTTGCCATTAAGGACGGGCTGCGCCCATCCCTAAATCATTATTCGGCCTACGGCCTTATCTTGCCCGGATCACAACCCCAGCCCCTGTGGGCAGTGTCCACACGATTCGCGAAGCCCCGCATGTGGCGAGATGGTTGCGAGTAGGCAGCGAAACGTTTTCAAGAAATCATCACGTTCCAAAAGTCCCGTTAGGGGCGCCACGATTCAGGGAGGGCAACACCACGTAATTCTTAATTAAACCAGTCCGCCAAAATTTGTTAAATTTGTATGGAGTCTGAATGCCTTACCGGCAAAAAGGACTGAATAAAATGTCCTCACTTATAACGGCTATGAAGAAATCACTTGTAATCTGCCTGTCCATTTTCCTGACCCTTGCCTCATGGTCACAGCAGCTTTCAGAAGCCAGCCAGCGGGTCTTCAAATCTGTGGAGAACATGCAATCCGTCATCAATCTCAACAAGATATCCCAGACAGGAATCACTTTCGACACCAGGTATGAAGGGGTTAAGGGAAGTCCAAGACTGACCGACACCCTGCTGCCAACCTTTCTTAAACTTGCCGGGCAAGATTATTATTTTGAGATCAGGGCCGATCTCGACCTTGTTAACAACGCCCTTATCTATGCCGGTTCAGGAAGCGGTCAGATGTATTCAATTCCGTCTTCTGATGTATCGGAAATTGTAATAAACAAAGGCGGATACGAACTCGTATTCAGGACCACCAAAGGTAAAAAATTTGAAAAGGAATTAAAGGAAAACCGGTTTTACCAGGTATTAAGCGAAGGAGAGTATGAGTTCATAAAAGTTCCCATGAAGGGCTTTATCAGGGCCGATTACCAGGGGGCATATACAGCCGACAGAAGATATGATGAATATGTCGATGAAACCAGATACTACCTGAAAGGCAGGGATGACACTTACTACCAGGTCCAGCTGAACAAGAAATCGCTCATCAAGGTTATCCCTGAGAAGAAGGAAATCATCGAACAGGCTTTCAGCAAAAGCTCATCTGACGACAAGGAAGCGTTGGTGATGTCGATTCTGGAGCAAAACTGAAATTATATAAAGTTGCTGGTTGATGTTACCCGGCGTGAGGTATTCGGTACGCGGTATGGGCGCGGATTACTGCAATCAGATTTTTTCTCTGAGAAGGATCTGACGGAGCTCGTTAATGGTGATGTTCTCCCTTATCTCTCCGCTTTCTGCTACCGTAATATGTCCCGATTCTTCCGACACGACAACCACCAGTGCATCGGTATGTTCCGAAATGCCTATGGCAGCTCTGTGCCTCATTCCAAACTTCGCCGGCAGATTTATGCTGTCGGTAATGGGAAGCGGACAGCGCGCAGCAAAAATTTTTCCGTCCTCGATAAGAACTGCACCGTCGTGAAGCGGCGTGTTCTTGAAGAATATCGTTTCGAGCAGACCTGCACTGATAATGCCATCGATCCTCTCTCCACCCTCGGAATAAATATCCAGACTGCTTTTCCGGCCAAGAACGATTAGCGCCCCGATCTTTTTTGAAGCCATCGACTCGGCAGCCCTGACTATTTCCTCAGCCTCCCTTGGATTCCCCTTCTCTTCATCGGGTGTGAATATCTTGCCAAAAGCAAATCGCCTCCGGTTTATATAACGGTTCCCGATAACCAGAAGAAACCTTCTTACCTCCTGCTGAAACACAATTATGAGAGCAATGACACCAACTCCGATAACCTGCCCCATCAGTGCACCGATAAGCTCCATGTTCAGGGCCTTTACTATCAGCCAGAACATGTAAATAATGAATATCCCGATGAATATGCTCAACGCAGCCGTGCCCCTTATAAGCCGGTAGAGCTGATAGAGAATTATCGCCACCAGGACAATATCTATTATGTCAATTATTGTTATGTCAAGTATCATAATCAGTTACCGCTATTTTTCATTGATTGTACAAGCTTCACTGCCTGAACCGCTTCTTTTACATCATGAACCCTCAGTATATCGGCTCCGGCAAGAAGAGCAACGGTATTCAGCACAGTAGTTCCGTTCAGGGCCTCTTCCGGAGTTATCCCCAGCGTCTTCCAGATCATCGACTTTCTCGAAACTCCTGCAAGCAAAGGCAATCCGGTTATTGAAAAATCACCGAGGTGTTTAAGCAGTTCAAAGTTATGCCTTATATTTTTCCCGAAACCGAATCCGGGATCAATAATAATATCGTTAACACCCATCGAATGCAGCTTGACTATCCTTTCACCGAACCAACGGATAATCTCGGCTGTAACATCCTCATAAAAAGGATTTTCCTGCATAGTATCGGGTTTCCCCTGCATATGCATCATTATATATGGAACCTGCAGCCTGGCAACAGTCTGGAACATGAGCCTGTCAGCTTCACCGCCTGCAATATCGTTTATCATAGCCGCTCCATATTCCAGAATGGCTCTTTCTGCAATTTCATTCCGGTAAGTATCGACTGAAATGACGGCTTCCGGAAATTCACTGCTGACAACCCTGACAGCATTGATAACCCGTTTCATTTCTTCTTCGGGTGTTATCTCCCCTGCACCCGGGCGCGACGACCATCCTCCGATATCAAGAAAATCGGCTCCTTCCTCAAGCATCATACCGGCTTTTTCGATAATCTCTCCTTCCGATTCTGCCCGGCTTCCGCTGAAAAACGAATCGGGAGTCACATTGATTATCCCCATTACTCTTGGCACAGAAAGATCAATAAGTTTGCCCTTTACATTTATATTTTGCGGTCTGGCAGCCATCACTTGTTCATTGAGGCTTCTAAATTACGATTTTTTTCCCTCAGCCCGCTGCACCGGACTATTATCTTCTCCAGTTGATAACGGCCCACTGCTCCCTAAAGGGGGTTCCCATCCGGAGATGGGGCAAATAAATTGATTTTCGTGCGATTAATCTGATGTTCAAGAATCTCAGTGTATAATAAATTAAATCCCTATCAGTTTTCATCTTAAGCGATGATTATTACTTTTGCATCTGTTGAAATCAGAAATGTATGAAGCTTTTTGTAATTGAAGGAGTCGACGGATCAGGAAAGTCAACCCAGCTGAAACTGCTGAACGATTATTTTGCAGAAAAGGGTTACAGTTGTGAATTCCTGCACTTTCCCAGAACCGGTTCGCCGTATTTCGGAGAACTGATTGCACGGTTTCTCCGCGGAGAATTCGGTTCAATCGGGGACGTGGATCCCTACCTGGTTGCCATGCTTTACGCGGGCGACCGCAAGGATGCCTCCGGAACGATAAAAAACTGGCTCGATGAAGGCAGGATAGTGCTTCTCGACAGATATACCTATTCGAACATAGCCTACCAGTGTGCAAAACTGGACGACCTCGAATCGCAGGAAAAACTTTTGAACTGGATTCTCTCACTGGAATTCAGTCACTTCGGAATCCCTGAACCGGACCTTAATATCTTCCTTGACGTACCTTTTTCGTTTACTGAGAAAAAGCTTAGCGCAGGGAGATCCGGCAATGACAGGGATTATCTTAAAGGCACCCGTGATATCCACGAAGAGAGCCTGCTGTTCCAGAAAAGGGTAAGGGACATCTACCTGAGAGTGGCGCTGACAGATGAACGCCTTGCCGTTATCGACTGCAGCGACAATAATGGCAGGATGCAGGCCCCTGAAGATATTTCATCACTTATAATTCAAACAATTACTGAAAGGAGACTGATCTGATATGAAGGTATTAAAACTTGCAAGCAGAATTGTAATTGGTCTGGTATTCATGTTCTCCGGCTTTGTCAAAGCTGTTGATCCGCTTGGTTCTGCTTACAAATTCGGTGATTATTTTCAGGCCTTCCACCTCGATTTTCTTCAGCCTTTCGCACTTATCCTGGGAATTATACTATTCACAGCCGAGTTCATCGCAGGATTTTCAGTACTCAGCGGCTACAGGATAAAAACAGGTATCTGGGGAGTAATGATCCTGATGGTTATTTTCACCCCGCTCACTCTTGTCCTGGCGCTTACAAATCCGGTTTCCGACTGCGGCTGCTTCGGAGATGCAATCCATCTTACAAACTGGCAGACATTCGGCAAGAACCTGATTATCCTGGTCCCGGCCATCTTCCTTTTCATTAACAGGAAGAAATTTGGCAACTTATGCAGCTCAATGAAGGAATGGCTTGCAATCATAGCCATAACAGCCCTGTTTGTAATATTTTCATTGCTGAATCTGAAATACCTCCAGCTGATCGACTTTCTCCCTTACAAGACCGGGAATAATATCCCTGAGGGAATGATTATCCCTGAAGATAAACCTGCTGACGAATACCTGACAACTTTCATCTACCGGAAGGACGGGGTGGAAAAAGAGTTCACTCTCGAAAACTATCCTGCCGATGATACTACATGGATCTTCGTTGACCAGAAATCTGTCCTGGTTAAAAAAGGCTACGTCCCTCCCATCCACGACTTCAGCATTACGACAATGAATGGCGAGGATATAACAGAATGGATCCTTTCAAATCCGGGTTACACGCTGTTGATGATATCTTCGAAGCTCGACAAGGCTGAAAATAAACATCTCGAAAAGGGATTTGAACTGGGAAAATGGTGTGCTGAAAAAGGAATGGGCTTTTATGTGGTAACGGCATCCGCAAGCGATGTGGTCCTCAGTAAGGAAAACGGACTAACTTTCTGCACTGCCGATGAAACAACACTCAAGACCGTTGTAAGGTCCAATCCCGGATACATGCTGCTCAGGGAAGGAAACATTGTAGGGAAATGGTCATGGTCAACCCTGCCTCCCAAAGAAACATTCGTAAATGAAATTACCGGAGAGCAGCTTAAGAAGATGACCCGAAGGAGTCCGGTGCTCACAGGCTATTCTCTGGGACTTGCTGCTGCAGTGCTGTTCCTGCTGATCAGTCTTCCCTTACGGGGGAAGGAGCCAAAAGATGGAAGCTTTCAGTAAAAGAGACTATTGTTAAACTACGTTATAAACCAAAAAAACTATGAGAAAGAAAATTGTTGCCGGCAACTGGAAGATGAACATGGAACTGGCTGAAGGATTAAAGCTTGCTGAATCGGTAGATACTTATTTCAGGTTAAAGCCATCAAAGGCTAAAGTTGTACTCTGCACACCATACATTCATCTTGCAGGAGTTTCACAGATACTAAAGGACGGGAAGGTATGCCTCGGAGCCCAGAATTGTGCTTCGGAACCTTCCGGCGCCTTTACAGGCGAAATCTCACCCGCCATGATACTTAGCACCGGAGCCGGGTATGTCATTATTGGTCATTCAGAAAGGAGAAGTTACTACCACGAGGACAATGCTATCCTTAACAAGAAGACAAAGCTCGCCCTCTCGACCGGTCTGAAGGTAATCTTCTGCTGTGGTGAAGTTCTGGGTGAAAGGGAATCGGGCAAGTACTTTGATGTCGTGAAGAACCAGATTGAAAACGGACTGTTCAATATTCCTGCTGAAGAAATGAAAAACATTGTTGTTGCATACGAACCGGTATGGGCCATTGGAACCGGACTTACAGCAACACCTGAGCAGGCACAGGAGATGCATCAGTTTATCAGGGGTTTGTTCAGCGAAAAATATGGCAAAGAGATTGCGGATAATCTCACAATACTTTACGGAGGGAGTTGCAAGCCTTCAAACGCGGCTGAGATATTTTCAAAGCCTGATGTCGACGGTGGCTTGATTGGCGGAGCAGCCCTGAAGAAAGATGATTTCACGGCTATCGTTGAAGCCATCTGATAAATAAATCAATCCGGGTTAAAGGTGACGAGTTTCGGAAACTCATAATCACCTTTACCCCGGATTAACATAATGTTTTTATGGTCAGGAAGTTCATCATATTGGGTATGCTTCTGCTTCTCCTGCCGGCAGGCAGACTCCTTTCGCAGGCGAAACCGGTTTTCAGCGGAGATCCATCAAAATTCAAGGATGAACTTATGACTTTCATGGGTCCGGATATAACTGAGAAGAATAGTGCAATCCTGAATACATTCATTGCCAAATGGGACAGCTCAGCTTTCAGCAGGGAAAATATGACTATGATCCTTGATCTGTCAACCCAGCTTACAGGTCGACAAATGAGGGCTAATCCGCATTTCAGCCAGTTTTTAAAGACACTAACAGATTTCTCCACTTACAAAAGGGATGATTCTTTTTTAAGTTACTGGTTGACAGGTCTTTCGGAAATGTTGTTTAATCCAAGAATACGGAATGAGTCACTGATCAGGTATATTGAGAACACCAGCCTGCTGATAGAAGAAAACCTTCTGATAAATACAGGATCGGTCAGTTGGAAAGTAAAGGATGCAGAGATAAAGTTCACCCATGATACTTCTTTTCATATATTACTGAACGATATTACCCTTACCTGCTACTCACAAAGAGACAGCACTGAAATATATAATGCCTCGGGTATCTTCTATCCCGACCTTCAGGAATTCCATGGGACGAAAGGTACAATCACCTGGGAAAAAGCCGGTTATCCCGCGGATGAAATGTCAGCTGAGATCTCTGATTATGTGATTGACATAACGAAGAATACGTTCTCATGCGATTCAGCCCGCCTCACACATAGATCCTGGTTCAGTGAGCCGGTTTATGGTGTGCTCACTGATAGGGCTTCCACAATAATCAGCAAGGAGAAAGCAACCTACCCGCAGTTTAAAACATATACAAGTCAGTTCCGGATAAAGAATTTGTATAAAGGGTTGGAGTATCATGGAGGTCTGTTGTTTGAAGGCGCTCTTGTAAAAGGAACGGGAGAAAAGGCATTCCCTGCAATGATAAGCCTTTTCCGCCACGACACGCTCTTCATCAATATTGCCTCAAACGACTTTGTGTTCTCAGCCAGCGGTATAAATAGCCAGGAGACTGAGGCTACAATCTATCTCGGACAGGATTCAATCTATCACACAAACCTGGGATTCTCGTTCAACGGAAAAAGCAGGAGAGTGAATCTGTTCCGGACCAATAACCCTGTTTCCCAAAGCCCGTACTATAATACATGGCATGATGTTGACATGTATTTCGAAAACCTCTCATGGAATATGGAGGAATCGGATGTCATAATTTCAAGGCCGATGGGTGCGGCGATGGGCCAGGCTCTTTTCGAGTCGTCGACTTTTTTCGACTCGAACGACTTCCTTAAACTGATGAATCTCGACAACGAACATCCGCTTACACGACTCAAGAAATTCAGCGAGTGGTACTACTCTGAAACCTTTCCTGTAAGTGAGTTCGCCAAATGGCTCAAGAAATCAGAAGAATATGTTATCGGTCTCTGCATTGACATGGCCAAAAAAGGATTCATTTTTTACGATCCGGCAAACCAGGAAGTTACAATCAAACAAAAGACTAAAGACTACATTGATTCATACGCCGGCAAGAAGGACTATGACGTAATATCAATCTTCAGCGAAACCAAAGCGCCGGTTGACAATGCGGTTCTGGATCTCGACGATTACAATATCACAATCAACGGAGTTGAAAGCATTTTCCTGAGCGACTCACAGAAGGTGGCAATCTTCCCGCTAAACAAACAGGTAATTCTGGGAAAAAACAAAAAGATCAAATTCGACGGCGCGGTACTTGCTGGTCTTTTTACCTTTTTCGGTAAGAATTTCCAGTTCAGCTATGATACCTTTAAGATCCACCTGCAAAGCATTGACTCCATCCAGATGGCTGTGGAAACGGAAAAAATTGATGAATATGGTAATGCCATAGCGATGTATATCAACAGTGTGGTTGAACTTGGTTCCGCCCAGCTGTACATTGACGATCCCCTTAACAAATCGGGGCTTAAAAGTCTGCCTCAGTATCCTATTGTCAATTCAACAGCCTCATCCTATATATTCTACGACAAAATTGAAGGTCTGGAGGGAGTCTATAAGAGAGATGATTTCTATTTCAGGATTGACCCTTTCACGTTTGAGAACATCGATCACTATTCCAGCTCCGAGCTGAGGCTAACCGGGGAATTTTATGGAGGAAACATAATTGAACCCTCAAAGCAGTTTCTGACGGTCCAGGAGAATAACTCGCTCGGATTCCAGATGACACTTCCGAAGGAAGGACTGAAAATCTACGGAGGAAATGCAGTACTGTTCGATCAGATTCATATGAGCAACAAGGGTCTCATCGGGAGCGGTATACTTAAACATCTTACTGCCACCACTACATCAGACGAATACAGATTCTACCCCGATTCGATGCTTGCAAAGGCTTCCACTTTCAGGATCGCCAACGACGGCTCAGGCCTTTTCCCCGAACTGTCGAGCCAGGATGTCGAAATTAAATGGTACACGGGTAAGGACGACTGGCATGCAACTAATCCGGCAGGGAAAAATTTCAGCCTGTTTGCGAACGGCACATCACTCGACGGAAGTCTTAACCTCAAAAGCGACGGACTAAAGGGAAACGGAATTATAGATATGCCTGATTCAAGGATAACCTCGAACCTGTTTGCATTCTCGGCAACAACAATCAGGGCTGATACTGCCGACTACAACCTTAAATCGCCCTCCACAAACGGATATGCCTTTATCGCCGACAATGCCAATGCTGATATTAATTTTGCATCCCGGCTGTCGAGATTCCATCTGAATACTGATTCATCAGTGGTGAAGTTTCCTGAAATTCAGTATATCTGCACCATGACCGACTTTGAGTACAACCAGGGAACCAAGATTCTTTCCATGGAACAAAAGGGGCTTAAGGCCTCCGGTCTGATGCCGGCTGACGAGCTTTTGAGGGTTACTTTAAATGCACCCGAAAAACCCACTTTCACAGCCACCAACAACCTTACCGACACAATATCCTTCACCTCGCTGAATGCCAGATACCACGTTGACGAGGAATTCATTGAGGCTGAGAATATCAACTATATCAGGATTGCTGATGCCCTTATTCAGCCTGAAAACGGTAAAATCACAATAAAAAGAAGAGCCGAAATTGACAAACTGAGAAATGCACTTGTTGCGGTTAACAACCGTCACATCCTGCACTCGGCCGACATTGCGATCGAATCATCAAAGAGGTACTCGGGAAGCGCGCTTTACGATTATATTGACGACAGCAACGAGATACGAAGGATCAGTTTCCCGGAGATAACCGTCGACACCATGGCAACAAGCGCAAAGGGATTCATTGCACCGGAGGACGAATTCATGCTGAGCTCCGCTTTTACATTCTCGGGTGATGTGAATCTTTATTCAAACTCGGCTAATCTTCTTTTCACCGGATCGGCCGGAATTGTTAACGACTGCGAAGGTATTGAAAGCCGTCCTGTCAAATTCAAGTCGTTCATCGATTCAAAAAACGTGATGATAGCGATCTCAGAAAAACCCAGGGATCCAAACGATATGATCCTTTTCTCTGGTTCTTTCATAAATGTCGATTCGCTCCACTTCTATCCGGCCTTCCTTTCAGAGCAGAAATCGTGGACAGATGTCGGACTTGTAAATGCAACCGGAGTTCTTTGGTATGACAAGGCAAGGAGCAGGTACCAGATAACTACGCCCGCGAAGATCGCTGATCCGTCGCTATCCGGAGATATGGTGAGCCTCGACCGGAACCTTTGCACAATTAACGGAGAAGGAAAACTGAACTTCGGAGCCAATTTTGATCATGTCCTGATGGGAAACTCGGGTAACTTCATCCATAACACCGACTCAGGCAAGGTTGAAATCAAAACCATTCTCGGACTCGATTTCTTCTTCTTACCCGAAGCCTTGAAAATGATGAGCGATGAATTCAGGATGATGCCAACACTCAAGCCGGTAAGCCTTAATTCGGAATTCTATATCAAGGGGATGAATGATCTTCTGGGACAGGCTGCCGCTACACAGATAAGACAGGAAACCGGCCTGTTCG
>JAVEXG010000135.1:0-9568 GCA_034004115.1 Bacteroidales bacterium
TGGCCGTGAATATATTCTGAAAACAGACAGGGTGTCACTGGGACCTGAAGTTCAGTTTCCGGCAGACAGCCTGGATGAAAGCTACTATACTGCTTCGGATGAAGATATTAATCATGAGGTAACGTTCTCGGAAGATGGTAAAATTGTATCAATCTTACCCGGACCGGTTATCGGGGGATTAAAAAAAGATGGCAAAACATCAAAATACTATAAACTTGAATATGGCCTGGCGGCCGGAGGACGTTTTATTATCTGGATAGATGAAAAGGATCTGGAAGCGGAATTTACAGTGTATGGCTCAGGCATTCCGATTATTAAAAGTGAACGGGGAAATCTGGAGCTAAAGAGAAAATAACAACGGCATTCAGCGACTGCAACAAACACTACTTGTCTCAGTTAGCTTGATTTTATGTATTATGTATAATTGGCGATAGTCAATGTATGCTGTTGAAATCATAACATCTCTGCAGAAATTGAAAATCAGCGTAACCTCTGCGTACCTCTGCGTAACCCAGCGAGAAATTTTACTCTAAAGATTCATATTCTTGTGTAACTTTCGTCCTCAAAAAAAATCACAAATGAAAAGAGCTCTTATTACATCATTGCTAATCGGGATCTTGTGCCAGTCAGGACTGGCCCAGGAATTTGACAAGACCAAACTCGACCTTTACTTTGATGCCCTTGAAGCAAACAACAAGTTTATGGGAAGTGTTGCCGTTTCACGGAACGGAAGTATCATCTATTCAAGATCGACAGGGTATGCTGACTTTGAGAACAAAATAAAGGCAGACGAAAATTCAAGATACAGAATAGGTTCAATATCAAAAACCTTCACCACGGTTCTGGTCATGAAAGCCGTTGAACAGAATAAACTGGCCCTGGACCAGACAATTGGGAAGTACTTCCCCTCCATCAAAAATTCAGGTAAAATAACAATCGAAAACCTGCTGTACCATCGAAGCGGAATACACAGCTTCACAAGTGATTCAACCTATCTGAAATGGAATACGCAGGGCAAGACTGAAAAAGAAATGACTGAAATTATTGCCAGGGGAGGCATCGATTTTGAACCTGACACCAAATCGGAATACAGCAACTCGAATTTTGTCCTTCTTACCTTCATCCTTGAAAAGACCTTCGGTAAACCCTATGCCGAATTACTGCAGGAACACATTGTGCAACCGCTCGGATTGAAAAATACAAGCCTTGGAGGAAAAATAAACACTTCAAATAAAGACTGCAACTCATACAAATACCTGGATACCTGGGTTGTTGAACCCGAAACTGATATTTCAATTCCATTGGGGGCCGGGGGAATAGTTTCAACACCGGGCGACCTGGTAAAATTCAGCGATGCATTATTCGGAGGAAAGCTTCTGAGCAGTGAAAGCCTTGAAAAAATGAAAATTGTCAAAGGCCAGTATGGATTGGGAATATTTAATATCCCCTTTTACGACAAAGCCGGTTACGGCCATACCGGAGGAATTGATGGGTTCAGCTCGGTTTTCTCATACTTTTCAGATGGAGATGTTTCCTTCGCCATGACCTGCAACGGATCGAACTTTAACACCAATAACATCTCAATAGCTGTCCTGAGTGCCATTTTTAACAGACCTTACGACATTCCTGAATTCTCATCCATCGTTGTAAGTTCAGAAGAACTTGACAGTTACCTGGGAGTTTATACATCTTCCCAGATTCCTATCAGTATAACTGTTACCAGGAAAAACAATACACTTATTGCTCAGGGTTCGGGACAAGCTTCCTTTCCGCTTGAACCAGCGGGAAAAGACAAGTTCAAATTCGACCAGGCAGACCTGGTGATGGAATTCAATCCGGCAAACAATACAATGATCCTCACTCAGGGCGGCGGAAAGTTTGATTTTAAAAGGGAATAATATGTATTATGTATTATAGACGACAGGCGATGTAGCTTGCAGGGAGAAGTTGGCAGTTGGCAGATTGAGAATTCATCAATAACTTGCATTATTTACAACTTTTATTACGCCATTACGCCTTTACGCCTTTACGCCTTTTCATAATTTTAAAAATGACACTTGAGGATTTCGGATATAATAACAGAATTGACAGTTTAAAGACCGAAAGCGGCATTACCGGCTTTGAGATCGGCCGGGTGATTGCTGAACACAAGGAAAGATATACTGTCATAACCGAAAGCGGAGAATCCGAAGCCGAGATAACGGGAAATCTGAGGTACTCAGCATCAGGCCGTGAGGACTTTCCCGCTGTGGGCGACTGGGTTGCCCTGACAACCTATGAGTCGGATTTTTCAATCATCCATAAAATATTGCCCAGGTCATCCGTCATATCCCGCCAGGCAGTCGGACGGCCGGGCGAGATTCAGGTGATCGCCGCCAATATCGATTATGCCCTGCTGGTCCAGGCCGTTGACAGGGATTTCAATATCAACCGGCTTGAGAGATACCTGACAATCTGTCATTCATCAAAAGTAAACCCGGTTATTGTAATGACGAAGACAGATCTGATAACTTCGGAGTTGCAGGCTGAAATAACAGCTCAGATCCGGCAACGGATAAAGAACATTCCGGTTCTTGCCATAAGCAATGAAACGCAGGATGGCTATGATGCATTACGGCTCATAATCGAAAAAGGTAAGACATATTGCATGCTTGGTTCCTCGGGAGTGGGGAAATCCACATTGCTGAATAACCTCTCCGGAAAACACTTAATGAGGACAGCTTCACTAAGTCATAGCACCAGCAAGGGCCGGCACGTTACAAGTCACCGGGAACTGATAGTGATGGATAATGGCGGAATTCTTATTGACAACCCGGGTATGAGGGAGGTCGGGATTGCCGATACCTCCGGCGGACTTGAAACAACCTTTGATATAATTTTCAGCCTGTCGCTTAACTGCAGATTTATAGACTGTACCCACTCAAATGAATCGGGATGTGCTGTGCTTGAAGCAGTTGAGAAAGGTGAACTTGAACCTGGCCTGCTCGAAAATTTCCGCAAAATGCAAAGGGAGAAATCCTTCTTTGAAACATCTTTATCTGAAAGAAAGAAGAAAGAAAAGATTTTCGGGAAAATCGTGAAGGACTATAAGAAAAAGAATGTGAAAGGGAAAAATCAGTGACATGCTTAGCGCCTGCTGGCACAATGCAGGACGATATGGTTTTGTGAATTTTTACGAATATTTATTGTAAAACAATATCCCAGTTGTTGTTTTACGACAAATTTTTTACCTGAAACGATATGTTTCATATAACCCTGCGCCCTGCGTCTGGTAGCCAATATAAGGTTTGCTGTAACTTTTATTTGTACATTTACTCCTTAACCTATCTTTCTGACAATGCCGAGAATCTCCCTTATTGCAGTAATTTCCGCAATTGTGGTCATGCATTCGCCTTGTCTTCAGGCCCAAACCGGACAAATCGAAGCATGGGTGACCCTCCCCGACCGGTCAGTGCTGTTTGAGAAACAGACTGAAACAATTGCATTCTCCGACAGGAACAGCGGGCGGGGCGGACCTGCCATAGTGATTGATGAAGGCCAGCCGATGCAGACAATCGACGGCTTCGGATTCGCCCTCACAGGCGGCAGCGTCGAACTGCTGATGAAAATGAATCCGGCAGACCGTTCAAAAGTTCTCCGGGAAGTCTTTGCCGCTGACGGCAGCAATATAGGCGTCAGCTACCTGAGACTTACAATAGGTGCATCGGACCTTAACAGTTTCGTTTTCTCCTACAACGACCTGAATGAAGGGGAGACCGATTACGGACTAGAAAAATTCTCTCTTTCCCGGGATCTGAAAGATGTGATTCCGGTTATGAAGGAAATCCTTGCCATTGACCCCGGAATAAAGCTGCTCGGTTCACCCTGGTCGGCGCCTGCATGGATGAAGACGAACAACAATGTGAGAGGCGGACAGCTTAAAAAAGAGTGTTACGGGGTTTATGCCCTCTATTTCGTGAAATACATTCAGGCAATGAAGGAACAGGGCATCACCATTGATGCCATAACCATCCAGAATGAACCGCTTAACTCACGGAACACACCCAGCATGTTCTGGTTCGAGGATGAACAGGCCGATTTTATAAAGAACCATCTTGGACCTGCGCTTGAGAAGGCAGGACTGCCGGTAAAGATCATTCTTTTCGACCATAACTGCGACCGCCCTGATTATCCACTTGCCATGCTAAGCGATCCTGAAGTGGCCAGATACGCCGATGGCTCGGGCTTCCACCATTATGCAGGTGATTTCGGAGCCTTGAGCCTGGTTCACATGGCAAGGCCCGACAAGAATATTTACTTCACCGAACAAATGGTTGTGGAAAGACCCGGAAGCCCTGCAATCGATATCTCCGCCCAGGTGAAAAGGCTGATCATAGGGGCCGGAAGAAACTGGAGCAGGAATGTGATACTGTGGAACCTGGCTGCCGATCCTCTGAACGATCCGCATACCGATAACGGCGGATGCTCAATGTGCCAGGGAGCTATCACAATCGACGGAAACACGGTCACCCGCAATATTGCCTGGTACACCATCGCCCATGCTTCAAAGTTCGTCAGGCCGGGATCGGTAAGGATAGCATCGACTGACAGGGGCGACAAGACCGTTGCTCTGTACGAGGACGAACAACGACCCGGAGCATTCCGTGCCGCGCTGATAGAGAACACCATCGTCCTGCCGAATGTGGCTTTTAAAACCCCCGAAGGAAGAATTGTGTTGATAATTGTCAACGACACCTTCTCAACAGGTTCGTTCACCGTCCAGTACAAAGGACGGTTTGCTACAATATCCCTGCCGCCGGGTGCAGCAGGAACCTATATCTGGCACTCCTAAACGACAGTGTTGTATCCGGAATCCCGAACCAGATTTGCCAGACAGCCATTAGACAGGACTGCTCAGTTGGTTAATTTGATTCACAGGTTTTTATTATCTTTGGGGACAGGCATAATCTTTCGGGCAAAAGGATCTGACGATTATCTGAACTACCGGAAGACGGCCTTTAACTTTATCCCCGTAAAACAATGACAGAACAGAAAAAAACAAACCAGGAGTTTTTTAAAGTCAAGGGCGAAGAACTGCTCGAGAAGATCAAGGAGATAATAAAGGAAGGTAATGCCAGAAGGATTATCATCAAAAATGAAAAAGAAGAAACCATCGTTGAGTTTCCGCTCACCATTGGAGCAGTGGGAATACTGCTTGCACCTGTTTTTGCGGCTGTCGCGGCGATAGCTGCCCTTGTTACCGACTGTACGGTTGTTGTGGAGAAACGGGAGGAGAACAAGTAGTTCCTGCTTTTTACCTGTCAGCCCATTTCTTGAATTCTGCCACTCTTTCGCGGCTTACTACGAAAAGATCGTTCTGTTCGAGACCTTTCATTGTAAGCTGCAGCCTGCTGGAGGAGTAACTGTACATAATTGTGACCGAGTCGATATTCACGATGCATTCGCGGTTTATCCTGAAGAATTTCCTGGGATCCAGCGTCTCTTCAAGCTGTTCGAGGGAATAATCGATCCCGTAATCCCTGCCGCCTGTATCGGTGAGGAAAACACTCCTTTCGCTGATATGGAAATGGCTTATCTCGGAAGCGACCACCGACTTGAATTTTTCCCCGATCTTTATAAGGAATCTTGATTTATACCTGTTCCTGAATTCGTTTATAAGCTCGTGGAAATCTCTTCTGAAGGGATCTTTCCTGTCGTAATAAAGCTTCCTGAATTTTTCCATGGCAGAAGCGAGCGCCTGTTCATCCACAGGCTTGAGCAGGTAATCAACACTGTTTACTTTGAAAGCCTTAAGGGTGTATTCGTCATAGGCAGTGGTGAAAATAACCGGGACATCCACTTTGATTGTCTCGAATATCTCGAAACAAAGTCCGTCGCCAAGCTGGATGTCCATAAGAATAAGATCGGGATCCGGCTTCTCCTGAAGCCTGACTATTGCCTCTTCGACAGTCTCCGCAACTCCCGAAATCTTTATCGTCGGGTCTATCTTCTTCAGTATCTTTGAAAGCCTGCTTACAGCCGGCATTTCATCCTCGACAATCAGAACATTCATTTCAGCAAAGGCATTTTAACCGTGAAATAATCATATGTTTCATCAATAACCAGCTGTCTGCCGGAAATCAGGCTGATCCTTTCGGCAAGGTTCTTCAACCCTATCCCGGTCGATCTTGACTGACTTGCTTTCCTCTGAAGGTTATTCCTGACAACAAGATTCTGGCCTTCAAAAAATACTGATATGCTGAGAGGCTTTTCCCTTGTTGCGGCATTGTGTTTAATGGCGTTTTCTATAAGGATCAGAAGGGAGACAGGCAGGATCTGGAAACTGTCAGCTCCCGTATAATCGATGTTTAAGGTGATTTTTTCCTCATCCCTCACCCGGTGAAGATCGAAATACCTGTTTGTCAGTTCGAGTTCCGACTGGATCGGCACCCGGTCCTTCTTTCCGTTTTCAAGTATGTATCTGTATACCGAGGCCAGGTTCCCGACGAACTGATCAGCCCTGGGCGGATCGGTCTGAATAAGCGATGATATTGTGTTTAGGCTGTTGAAAAGGAAATGCGGATTCACCTGGCTCCTGAGGGTCTCGTTCTGAAAGACAAGGTTCTCTTCCCTCAGCTTCTGCTCCCTCTTTAGGGCTTCCTGCCATTGAATCATTATGAAAATCACCGCGCCGAACGACAATCCGATCAGAGTTGCCCGAAACCAGCCGCTGAACTCATATTCAAAAAACGCTGTGACTGCAACATCCGGGCCCTGGCCCCTGATATATCCCAGCGCAATCCAGCAGAGCAGTATAAGCACCAGAGCGGCGACGAAGCACAAGGTGATAAAAACAAGGAACCTTACAAGAATTGTACGCATGAAATCCTTACTTGATGTTGAAGGCCGGTACTCCTTTCCTGCAAAAATCATCCTTGCGGCAAAAATGAAGACTTCAAGCTGTAAAAAGCCTACAAGGAAAATAAGGAAGATCTCTGAAAAGGGCAGTAAATGTTTGTTCCTCAGCAGTGTAAAAGCGACCGACAAGACTGAGATCACTGCGTACATGATGTGAGACAGCGGTTTTTTCTGGTCGATGAAATTATTCAGAGTCAGCTTTTTCATTTTATCAAATTTAAGATTTATCCACAAGATATTTTGGGAGTTCAGATTAATTTAAAGGTTCCACCCATAGTTCCCTGACTGTCTTTACAAGATAGTTCTCCGGCAAGCCCTGGATCTCACTGTCGAGCATAACTCCTCCGTACATAACTGCTTTTTCAATGTTCCTGGTTTTCAGCGAAACCCAGGTTGTTCCCCAGTACTGTTCGGTGCCTTTTGCTTTAATCATTTCCATATTGAGCTCAATGAGATTGTCAATGGCTGTGAAATCGATAACCGCACACAGCTTTCCTTCAATTGCTGTAATTCCCTTCCAGCAGATGCTAATCACGTTATGGTTATAGGTTCCTATCTCCGCCATGCTGAATTCCCCGTCTGTCTGCCTGATAACATATGGTACGTTGAGCTCAAGTGAATCCCAGTACATCCAGGCGTAGGTTTCAAAGGCCATCATATCCCATATCAGGTTTCTCGCAAGCACATTGTCGGGGTTGGCGGGGAAGTTACTGAAAGCTTCGGCCGAGAGCATGTTGTCCGAAGGACTGTAGCTGAAATCTTCAATATATTCCTGCTTTGTTCCTGCGGGAAAAGGATCGTTCAGGCTGCCCGAATGGGCAATGTATACGTTGTTCCAGGTCATGTGACCATCGGCATACCCCCGCGTATAATCGCCCGTAACCTGCGATTTGCTCTGGAAAGCTCCATGAAGGTCACGGTTGATATGAATGGTGGTCATCCGGTATTTCCGCTGTATGGCAGCAGTGTTCACCTTCGGGAGGGAGCTAAGGTATCTGTCTATGAAAGTCCTGTCATCCTGACTGAAACCTTTGCAGGGTATCAGAGCCCCCCCTATGATGAGGGTTCCGGCTAAAAAGGAAAGAAATCTCGTTTTCATCGCTTTGGTTTTTATGGTTTTACACTTAATCCGGTTCAAAGGAAAACCATAATCGCGCGCGATAAAAATATAAGGTGCAGAGCAGGCTGATCCTGTTGCGGAACGGTAAATAAACCTGCCTGAACCGGAAACAGGTGTTTAAAAGTATTGAATTTAGACAAAATTATCAGAACTTTGGCCGAGTGAAAAAAGAGCGGATGTCCCACGACCGGCACTATACACTTGTAAGCGGCTTGAAGCCGGGAAAGATCGCTCTGCCCGTCCTGATCGGGCTTGGAGTTGTATTATGGCTGATAGTAAAGGAGATAGACTCCGATGCAATGAGTCAGATCAGGTTCACATGGAAATCGGTATTCTGGCTTTTTGTTGCCTGGTTATGCATGGTCGGAAGGGATCTCGGATATATGATCCGCATCAGGATACTATCGGAGAAAGATCTTACATGGAGACAGGCATTCAGGGTGATAATGCTATGGGAGTTCACTTCAGCCCTTACCCCTTCGACGGTGGGAGGTACAGCATTAGCCGTGGTCTTCATACACAAGGAAGGGATATCTGTGGGAAGAAGTACATCTATAGTCCTTGCAACATCATTCCTGGATGAGCTCTATTTCGTGATCATGTTCCCGGTGATCCTGTTACTGGTGGGCAGTGATGTACTTTTCACCACATCGCTTCAGGGAACGGGTATTGCTTTGCTCAACAACCTTGTAATAGTGGCCGTCATAGGTTATGTTGTAATACTTGCCTGGGTTCTTCTGGTTGGATACGGTCTGTTCGTCAATCCCGTCAAGATAAGAAGCGTTATCCTCTGGTTCTTCAGACTGCCCCTGCTCAAAAGGTGGTACGAGTCAGCCGTAAAGGCCGGTGACGACATCGTCGAAAGCTCACGGGAGCTTAAAAAGAAACCAGCTTTTTTCTGGATTAAGGCATTTACCGCCACTTTTCTGTCCTGGACCTCAAGGTATTGGGTGGTCAATGCCATACTGCTGGGGTTCTTTGCAGTGAAGGATCATCTGCTCATTTTCGCCAGGCAGCTGGTGACATGGATAATGATGATAATCAGTCCGACACCAGGTGGCAGCGGATTCGCTGAACTGATACTCGGAAGATTCATCTCCGACGCAATCCAGGCAGATCCCGAAATTGTCGGAAGCCTTGCTCTTGCAATCGCAATAATTTGGAGGATTGTAAGTTATTATCCTTACCTGATTATCGGGGCTTCAATCGTTCCTGGCTGGATTCAAAAGAAGTTTGTCAGGCAGACAAAGAAGAGGTAAGTGTACATAGCTGAAAAATGAGCGAGGAAATCCTTAAGGCATTAATGGAGTTGTTTGCCCTTGTCGTGAGACAGGATGGCGGATTTCTTGAAAAGGAGCGCGAGTATGTTGCCAGTTTTCTCGAAAAGCAGCTTAGCTCAAACCTCATGATCAAGTATCTGCTAATGTTCGACGAATACATCGAGCCGTCAAATCCCGATGAGGAGATACCCGGCAACGATTTCCCGTCTGTTAAGGATTCGGTAAAGATTCTCAACATCTGCAGACAGATAAACCGGACTCTCAACAGAGG
>JAVEXG010000136.1:0-9489 GCA_034004115.1 Bacteroidales bacterium
ATAATTGTCAGGCACGTGCTTGACCGAAGAATATTCTAGAAGCCATGGGAATCTTTTTTGCACATGTTATCTTCTACCTGACGCTGGTGCTCTTCGCAAGCTACCTGATGCTGGGTATATTTTCGGCAATTGCGCTGCGTAAATATCTCCGGAAGAACAGCTTCATCAATTACAACTCGCTTGTGCTGTCGCCTCTCAGCCCGAAGATCTCAATTATTGCTCCGGCTTTTAACGAAAGCAAGACCATCATTGATAATGTCCGCACCCTTCTGTCGCTTTACTACAACAACTTCGAGGTTGTTATTGTAAATGACGGTTCAACCGACAATACGTTTGAGCTGATGAAGGATGCCTACGATCTTGTAAGGGTTAACTATTACTTCGACTACAGGATCCCGTGCGAAAGAATCAGGGGAGTGTACCGGTCGAAGAATCCTTCGTACAACCGTCTCACAATCATCGATAAGAACAACGGCGGCAAGGCTGATTCACTGAATGCCGGAATAAACATCTGCCACAGCGACCTTTTCGTATCAATTGATGCCGATTCAATTATTGAAGCTGACTCGATACTGAAGCTGGTTAAGCCTTTCCTTGAGCAGAAAGACAAGAAGGTAATCGGAACCGGTGGTGTGATAAGAATCGTCAATTCATGCGACGTTGAGCGCGGTCATATCAGGGAGATCAAGGTTCCTTCAAAATTCCTTCCCCGCCTGCAGGTGCTTGAATATACCAGGGCTTTTCTTCTGGGACGAATGGCATGGAGCCAGCTTGACGGACTTATGCTTATTTCCGGGGCAATGGGTCTGTTCGACAGGGAAACTGTAATCAAGGCAGGCGGATACAGCGTTAAGACCGTTGGGGAAGACATGGAACTGGTTCTCAGGATGCGGCGCTACATGGCAGAGAGTGAAACCAAATATGAAGTAACCTATATTCCTGATCCGCTTTGCTGGACAGAGGTGCCTTCAGACCTGAAATCAATGAGGAAACAAAGGACACGGTGGACCCGCGGGCTGATTGAATCGCTCCGCACACACCGGAAGATGTTCCTCAACAGCCAGTACGGAAGACTGGGTCTTCTGGGTTATCCCTACTGGTTCTTCTTTGAATGGATGGCTCCGCTTGTAGCTTTCGGCGGTTTCATATACACAATATATCTTATAATACGCGATTCACTGAACTGGCCGTTTTATCTGCTTCTCTTCCTGTTCGTCTATTCGTTTGCGGTAAGCCTTTCCACATGGGCAATCCTGTTCGAGGAGATCACCTTCCATAAGTACAAGAGGAAGAGAGATGTTCTTAAGCTTGTCGGAGTCGCCTTCCTGGAGCCGTTCTTCTATCCCGTCCATACCTATTTTGCAGTCAGGGGTAATTTAGAAGCCCTGAGAGGCAAGAAAGGATGGGGAAGCGCCGAGCGTTCAGGCTTCGGAAAGAAGAAGAAAGCCCGTACAAGGGTTATTGACGACACCAATCAGTTCAATCAGTAAACTCCGGTATTCCTGACAATCCGCTCCTTATTATTTCAAGAGATTTCTTTTCCCTCGATACCGTTGGCGGTACAGTCAGCCATTTTTCCCAGTTGTACCTGCTGACCGTTGAGGTGACATTCCTGTCGAGGTAGACCGACACTGCAATACCGTCGGATTCCGATGTTGAGATCACGTAGTTGTAACCTCCGTCGTAGGATACGGCACCGTCGTTCACTTTCATCTGCGTCGGATCATAAAAGTGAAGCAGGGTCCACGGAACACGGATCCTTATTTTGTTGCCGCTCCATGCCACTGCTGTCATTTCGCCGAAGGTGAAGCCTGAAGAGTTTTCCATCGGGAACTTTCCAATATCCTGGCCATTTCGTTTGTACCCGTCATTGTACCAGTGCATAAGCACCCAGGGAGCCCCGTCGGTAATAGTGCTGCGGAACCGCTGAACCGCATGGTTTGACAGGTCAAACCGCGGGGTAAGTCCGTCCATGTTGTAGGCTTCGGTGACATGCCAGAGAGCGGTATCCTGCGACAGGACCATCGTCATCAGGAATTCCGACCTGTTATCAAGCTCTCTTCCGTTAGGAAGCAGTGATTCACCCAGGCTTGCAAGATAGGTGTCGAAAGCCACCATTACAGTATCCCCGGCAGCCAGTTGTCTGTCCGCCTCGATATCGAGGAAGAAAAAGCTGTTATCGTGAGTGGCCCTGATGTTGCTGACCGGGCCCGCCGGGTTGTCTGTAACGTATGATACTAAAGGTTCGACGGTTCTCTGATCGAACGAAATAAGTCCGAAATTCTGTTCCGGTGAGGTCAGGTTATGCCAGAGCTGCCTTGTAGGGATTGTACTGCCTCCTGAGTTCATTCCATATGCTTCGAGATAGCTGACAATCCAGGTAGGCTTGAACCATTCGTCCATCCATGCAAACATGAATCCTCCCGCGCAACCTGAGTTGATTATATTATGCATCAGCCTCATGTTCTTCTCTCCCTGTTGTTTTTCGGAATAGCCTCCGTGATGCATGCTGCTGAACGACTGGTGTGCGCTTCCCCAGCTCGATGGCACTCCGAATTCCGCAATAACCAGCGGGATATCGGAATAATGTTCCTTCAGATCGTTGAGGTAACCAAGATAGCTGTTTGGCCCGTACTGGTCGCTGTAGGTCAGGTATGAAGGCTGCTCGCTTATGAAATTCGGATAATAGGGATAGGCGTGGTATGATGCAAATATCCCCGGCTCGGGATCGCTGAGGTTTATTTTTGTCATATCATAATGAGCCTTGTCCTCATCGGTATAGATCTCCGTGGGATGCGACAGGGGATCGAGAGTTGGCCAGCTCGAGAAGCTTACCGGCCTTCTGACTGTATAGTTGTTTGATTCATACTGGATTGTCTGTTCAAGCATTCTGGTGCAGAAAACCTCGCTGGCCTTTGCTCCGCTTATGCTGAGATACCTGCCGCTGAACGAACTTACTGAAGGATTTCTGTTGTCGGTTGTATCGACTTCCTGGGGACTAATTTCCCTGCCCAGAATATAGCCTGCAGTCCATCTTGAAACATCGGAGAGGTATCTGCCGTATGACTTTCCGTACCTGTAACCAATATCGCCGTTGCCGTTTATGCAGTCGATAACCTCCTTTATGTCTTTTGTGAAGACATCTACCCTTTTGAGCAGGTCGTAGGCCTGTGGATTGTGTGCATCTTCAACCTCGTCGAGCCATATACCCTGGAAGAGAAGAAGCGGATTATCGGGATGCCTCTGGTTGTAGTTTGCAAGTTTCTCATAGAACACCGGCGGATGGAGGGTATAAACCCTGAGGCTGTTGAATCCTGCTTCAGCCATTTCCCTGATCCAGTTCTCATACACCTCGGGTGCAAGGGCATAGCCGATCTCTCCGGGGAAATATCCGGGAGGCGATGATCCCAGGTTGATCCCCTTCAGGACAAGCGACCTGTATCCGGTTCCGGCGTGCATAGCAATGTGGTTTCCTGATGTCTTGAAGGGCAGTTCCTGGCAGAGTGTCAGCTCAAAATCGATTATCGTGTCGCGGGAGATTGTGATATCCGTAAGCCTCACGGGATAGTAGTTATCGCTCTGAACCGTTGTAGCCACCCGGAACCGGAACTCGCCGGAGGAGGGTGGAATAACAGGAGGCATCATATCGGGTTCAAGAGCTGTACCTGCTGAGTAGCCTGAGAATCCCCGGGCCTTTATCAGCTTTCCCGACAGGGTTCTTCCCCTGAAGGTGATGCTGTAGAAATAGAAACCGTTTGGCTGAGGCGCCCCGTTCTGGTTGCATCCGTCCCATACTATATGGTAGCTTCCGGCATCTATGGAATCAAAATACTCCTCCTTGACCTTCTTCCCGGAATAATTGTAGATCGTCAGCCTTACATCCCCGTCGCTGTTAATAATAAAAGGTATGTTAGCCGAATAGCTGAAAGGATTCGGGTAAGGTACCCCTGCTTCTATCAGGTTCGAAATATCTTCGTATATATTTGATATTCTGAGTGAATAGGTGCCATCTGTTAATGTCCTTGCCGAATATTCGGCAGTTCCGGCTATCATTGACACCCTGGCGTTCGGAATTGAAGCCCCGTACTGGTCAGTCACCACACCCGTGACATAATAGTCACGGCCAAGCAGATCGGCGCTGTGGAATGCCGGCGGCAGGATTATCAGCATGAAAATAAAAAAGGCCCGGGATGAACAAATAACTTTTCCGGATGAGGGCCCCGGTGTTTTACACCTGCGAAAAATACTGTGAAGTAGCATTAATTTGTACTTTTATGATAATCAAAACAGGGAGAGCTTCAATATATGGATATTAACGGAGTTACATACAGAAATATTGAGGGGAAAGATAATAAAGAGATAGCAAACCTCATAAGGAGTGTCTTCAGGGAATTTGGCATTGACCGGCCTGGTACGGTTTATTTCGATCCGACCACCGACAAGTTGTATGAGCTTTTCAGGACCGGAGGGTCGGTTTACTGGATTGCGTGGGTTGACGGGATCATGGCCGGAGGGTGCGGGATATACCCGACCGGCGGGCTTACGGAAGGATGTGCCGAGCTTGTCAAGTTTTATCTTCTGCCTGAATACAGGGGGAAGGGGATAGGAAAGGCACTTCTGGAGCTGTGCTTTGATTCGGCCAGAAGCATGGGCTATCGTCAGCTCTACCTTGAATCGCTGCCGGAACTTTCAAAGGCAGTTTCGATGTATGTAAAGTCGGGATTCAGGCATATAGACCATGCTCTGGGAAACTCTGGTCATTTCGGCTGCAATATCTGGATGTTGAAAGAATTATAGCACGTTATAACATTGTTATAACGTCTCCCGGAGTGTTTTTACCGCCTTCAGAAATTCACATTTCTCATTCCCGAGGTGCAGTTTCTGCAGATTGGTATTGATTTTCTGTCCGAAAGCACCTTAAGCCTGAATTCCCTTAATTTGTTTCCGTGCCATATCTCCCTGAATGTTTCCGACCTGAGGTCGCCCATTTCATATTCTGCATCCTTGTCAAAGCAGCAGGGCAGTACCTTCCCGTCCCAGGTAATCACCGGATTCAGCCACAGCCTGAGGCACTGCGATGGCATGGGGTTCTTTATGATGAACCTGCCCCCGGAACTCTCATACCTTGCAAATTTCCCGGCCGAGGGCATCCATTCACCCGCATCATGGCCGTCGATCACCTGCATCGATTTAAGCCTGAGCGTTGCCTTCACTTCCCTGGCAAACGATTCAGCCTGAGCTATCTGATGTTCATTGAACCTGTTGACAAGGAACTGAATTTCAAGCTTCATGGGGGAATTGAGTCTTTGCCGCTCGAGGCTTACGTTTCTTATCCCGGCCATAACAGTTTCAAGGTCTCCGTTTACCCTGTACTTCGAATACGACTGCTGGTCCATCCCGTCGAGCGACACAATCAGCTTGTGAATACCGGAAAGGACTGTTTTACTTGCATTTTCCCCTCCAAGGTAGTGTCCGTTTGTGCTGACGATGGCTTTTGTATTCCCTTTAAGCTGAAGGAAGGAAAAAAAATCGGGGTGAAGAAATGGTTCTCCCTGGAAATAGAAGCTTGCATACCAGATGAAGGGGTTGAGTTCACGGATCACCTTCTCAAAAAGTGCCGGGTCCATGAATCCCCTTTCTCTGAGCATCATTCCCGAACCGGAGGCACATTCGGGGCAGCGCAGATTGCAGTGGCTTGTAAGCTCAAGGGATACCGTGGCAGGCATGCCGTATGTAACCGGGTGCCCGGTCAGGGAACTCACAACATATGAATATGCTGACCTTAATGCATTTGCCGGCTTAACAATTATTCCTGCCATGTGTTAATTTATCGTAAGAAGTGTACGAATATACCGCATCAAGATAAAGAAAATACATGAACCGGATAGGGTAACGATACTGTCAGTTGGTCATAGGGGTGAGAAGACACTTAAAAACGATTTACCGGAAGATTTAATTTTCAAAACTTAATGTTATAATGCCATGAAAACCATCAGGAACTTATCATTAATCGCACTGCTTCTGCTGCCGGCCTTCACCGCCGCAACAGTTTTTGCAGGAACTTCTCCCGACAGGAAGAAGAACACGCAGGAGACATCTCTTACCTTCAAGGGAAAGGTAATAGATGCTGAATCGGGAAACCCGCTTGTTTTTGCATCGGTAGCCGTAAAGGAAACCAACGTTGCAACCATAACAAATATTGACGGGGAATTCCAGATTAAGATCCTTGAGACTCAGACATCCAGGAATCTGGAGGTGAGCTTTCTGGGTTACAAGAACAAGACTGTCCCGCTTACAGAATTACGGGAAGATGGTTACAAGAATGTGATTGCTTTAACGCCTGCCCCGATTCCTATCAAGGAGATAATCGTCAAGCCGATCGATCCTGAACTCATAGTCAGGAATTCAATCGGGAGGATAGGCAGGAATTTCACCGACGAGCCTAACCTGATGACTGCCTTCTACAGGGAGACAATCCGTAAAAACAGGACATATGTTTCAATAGGTGAAGCTGTTGTCGAGATTTTCAAAGCTCCCTATGCCAACGATATCCGTTTCGACGGAGCCAGGATTTACAAGGGCAGGAAGGGATCGGATGTAGAAAAAATGGATACAGTTCTGTTCAAGCTTCAGGGAGGACCGATTACCGTGCTCCAGCTTGATATTGCAAAGAACACCGAGGCCATTCTGACAGTCGATGCCATGAAATACTATGATTATTCGCTTTCATCGGTAATCGAGATCGATGACAGGCCTCACTACGTGATCACCTTCAAGCAGAAGCCTCATGTGGACATGCCGCTTTTCATGGGTAACCTTTACATAGCCATCGACTCCTATGCGCTTACTGAAGCAGAATTCGGGTTCAACCTTGAGGACAAGGATGCCGTGTCGTCAATATTCATCAAGAAGAAGCCTCTCGGGATGCAGGTAACGCCTGAGATAGCAACTTACCGGACTCAGTATCGTGAACAGGACGGCAAGTGGTACTTCGCATATTCAAGGGCTGAAGTGAAATTTAAGGTTAACTGGAAGAAGAAACTCTTCAACACCTTTTATACAACCATGTCGGAAATGGCAATAACCGACCGTACTAACGAAGAAGTGATTAAATTTGCAGGGAAGGAGAAGCTCAGATACAATGATGTGTTCTCCGAGCAGGTGAGTGCCTTTACCGATCCTGAGTTCTGGGGTGACTATAATGTGATTGAACCCGACCAGAGCATCGAATCGGCAATCAGGCGCCTGAGCAGAAAGCTCAAGTTCAGCGACAGGAATGATAGTGAGAAATAAATAAGAGTATGCCGGGGGATTCTGGGATAGTAAGGAGGATCAGACAAGGTGATAAAGGACAGTTTGAATCACTTTTCCGGTCCTCCTATGTCTCCCTGGTAAGATATGCCAGAACGATGACAAGAGATCATGACACAGCCGAGGAGATTGTTCAGGATCTCTTTTTCAGGCTCTGGCAGGACAAGGAAAAGCTTCAGATTGAAAGTTCTTTGAACGGTTACCTTTTCAGGGCTGTTCACAACCGCTGCCTGCATCACATCAGCCACAACAAGGTGGTTGAGAAGTACGCACAGGAAGTGGTTATGTTAAGCTCCGGCACGGGAGATGACACTGCCGACCTGGTCAACTACAACGACCTTCAGGCAAGGATTGCCCGGATACTGGAAAGACTTCCTGAAAAATGCGGAAGGATATTCTGCATGAACAGGTTTGAAGGTCTTAAGTATTCGGAGATCGCTGAAAAGCTCTCGGTGTCGGTAAAGACCGTTGAGGCAAACATGGGAAGGGCGTTAAAGGAATTCAGAAAAGCACTCGCAGAACAATGAAAGACACAGACAACACCGGAAAATACACTGACAGGGACTGGGAAGATCTCGCAGCCGATCTGTCGGGAGAGAGAACCGGCAACACGGAACTCCTGAGCCGGTTTGCTGAAGAGGACAAACATAATACTGTAATATACTGGAAGGAATTGAGAGAGATGGACAAAGAAAAGGAAATAAATGTGGATCAGGCGTGGGATAAGCTTTACTCGAGGCTCAGGTATAATGGACTGATCAGCGAAGAGCCGGCTGTAAGGAGAAGATTCTTAACCCCCGCCCTGTACAGGGTAGCCGCTGCACTGCTTCTTCTGCTGGGCTTAGGATCCGCATTGATTTATATGAATAACAAAGACCTCTTTAGCAGCAAAATCGTTGTTGCCACTACTGAAGACCAGAAGAATCTGGAAGTGACGCTTCCCGACGGGAGCATCATCTTCCTTAACCGGAACACTCAGATCAGATACTCACGTAACTTCGGTGAAGGAGAAAGAAGTGTGTCTCTCACCGGGGAAGCTTATTTTGATGTAGCCCGTGATGAGTCAAGACCATTCACCGTTGATGCGGGGAAAGCCATTGTAAGAGTGCTTGGAACATCTTTCAACGTAAGGACCAGCGATCAGGATTCACCTGTCGAGGTCTTCGTCAGTACCGGGAAGGTTACTGTGACCGGCACCGCTGAGAGCAACGAACTGGTGCTCGATCCGGGCTACATAGGGACCGTTTATCGCGACCGTGCTGAGAAGTCCGTTAACACCGATCCAAATTACATGTCGTGGAACACCGGGCTTCTTGTATACGACGGTCAGACGCTCGACATAGTCTTCAGGGACCTCAAGAAAGTCTATAACATGGATATAGTGGCTGATGATCCTGGAATCCTTTCGCATACCTGGACCTCGCCAATCGATAATCAGCCGCAGGAGACAATAATTCGCTTAATTTGTGCTAGCTTTAACCTTGGTTATGCTAAAGATGGGGATGTTTACCATCTGAAAAGGAAATAACAAACACTCAGTATAATGTCGGTCAATGGCACAGTATCGAAGATTCTAAAGGCCATTGCATTGTTGATGTTTCTGATACCGCAGCAGAAGCTGTTGTGCCAGGAAGGTATCCTGGATTCTGTGTTTACATTCAGGGCAGGATCTATAAAGACAGGCAATGCCCTCGACATTATTACAAGGGAAACAGGATATCATTTCACTTACGACAGCCGTCTTGTCAACCCTGAAAAAAAGGTTCAGATGAACTTCAGGCAGATCCGCCTGAAGGTGGCTCTCGACAGCATCCTCAAAGGCGATTCGCTTGTTTATTCGGTTATTGACGAGTTTATAATTATATCGAGAGAGATACCTCCCCCTCCCAGGATAGTGACCGATTCGCTGGCCCGGCCTCTTCTCAAGGACATCACCGGTGTGATTGTTGACGGAGAATCGTCCGAACCCCTTTCTTTTGCATCGGTAGGACTGAAGAACACAGGCAGGGGATCCGTATCAAACAACAGCGGGGAATTCGGATTAAGGATTCATCCCGAGGATTATGACGATACACTGGTTGTTTCGTATCTTGGCTACTATGCCAGGGAAATACCTGTGAGGCAATCGCTTGGGAATTTCTTCAGAATTGAAATGAGAAGGGAATTCATATCGATCCC
>JAVEXG010000137.1:0-9386 GCA_034004115.1 Bacteroidales bacterium
CGGATCTTGATTGTAAGGAATTCATCCGACGGGAATTTTCCGGACTTAATGACCGGATGATCCTGATATTTCAGAGGATCAACCGCCTGGGTATCATCTTCGGTTCCGGCAGGAACCAGCTCGTACATGGCAGTGACATTATGACCCGATCCCATTTCACCCGCATCTTTCCGGTCGTCGTTGAAATCCTCCTCATTCAGCAGCCTGTTTTCATATCCTATCAGCCTGTACGACTGAACTTTTGCCGGATTGAACTCAATCTGGAACTTGACATCCCTGGCGATTGTGAACAGAGTGCCTCCGAATTCCTTTACAAGAACTCTCCTAGCCTCCTGAAGATTATCTATGTATGAATAGTTACCATTACCCTTATCGGCTATGATCTCCATCTTGTCGTCCTTTATGTTTCCCATGCCGAAACCAAGAACCGTCATGTAGATCCCGCGGTCGCGGTTCTCTTCCACAAGCCTTTCCATTCCTCCGTTGCTCGATTCACCCACGTTGAAATCCCCGTCGGTTGCCAGTATTATTCTGTTATTTCCTCCCTTAATGAAATTTTCCGAAGCCGTTGCATATGCAAGCTTTAATCCGGCACCGCCTGCGGTTGAACCTCCTGCCTCAAGATTGGCTATTGCATTCATTATCTTATCTTTCCTGTTGCCGGGAGTCGATTCCAGGACCATTCCTGCAGCTCCTGCATATACAACAATAGCCACCCGGTCCTGCGGCCTGAGTTCATTTACAAGTAAACCCAAAGCTGATTTGAGAAGGGGAAGCTTATCAGGCGAATCCATCGACCCGGAAACATCGATAAGAAAAACCAGATTCGACTGGGGAAGCACCGACTTGTCTATGCTCTTTCCTTTCAGTCCGACCAGAAGAAGCTGATGCTTTTTATTCCATGGACAAACCGACAGTTCCGAAGTAACCGAAAACGGATGGATGCCTTCAGGTTCAGGATAGTCATATCTGAAAAAATTTATCATCTCTTCAACCCTTACAGCCTCTGGAGGAGGAAGAGTCCCGTTGTTGAGGAACCTCCTCGTATTCGACCAGGAAGCATTGTCAACATCAATTGAAAAGGTAGATAAAGGATTGCTTCTGACGCTCCGGAACCCATTCTCAGTCGTTGCAGCATAACCTTCAGTATTAAAGGCTCCATTATACCTTGCAAAGCCGTCACGGGAGCCCAATGCATATGATGGAGCCGCCTCCGTCCTGTGCCACGACGACTTCTGCTTTGCGGATCCATAGCCAACGACAACGACCTCATCAAGAGCCACTTTTTCTTCATGCATGATCACATTGATGGTTGTCCGGTCCTTTATCCTTTCGGTGACACTCACAAATCCGATCATGGAAAACTGAAGATAGTCATCGCCCTGCTCAACCCCGATCCGGTAGTTGCCACCCTGATCCGTTACCGTGCCACTCATGCTTCTCTTTACTGTTACAGCCACTCCAGCCAGGGGCAGGCTTTCAGAGTCAGATACTTTACCGGTGATAATCCGTTTCTGTGAGAAGGCCAGCATCACCGAAGCTGCAAATAAAATTGCCAGAATTGAAAGTCTCCTTTTCATAATATTCGATTTTTGGATTAGTATTTTCTAACAGGATGCACCGGAATATGGAATTCCATAAATAAAAATGAAGTTTTTTGCTTTTATCATATCTTTGAGTTTGCTCCGGAGAAAGCTTTCACCTCTGAAATTAGAGCCCGATGGTCAGCTCAGGAGTTTTCAGGATTCAGATTCATAACATGCTATTCAGATCGAGAGTCAGAGATTCCCATACTACCACGGATGAAGAATTACTAAGCGAATTCAGGACCGGGGGTGACCTTAAAGTACTGGGGGAACTCTATTCACGGTATATGCACCTTGTTTACGGGGTTTGCCTCAAATACCTGAAAAACAGCGAAGAGGCAAAGGACGGTGTGATGCAGATTTTCGAAAAGCTCATTACCGGAGTAACCAGGCACGATATAGTAAACTTCAGAAGCTGGCTGCATGTGGTTACAAAAAACTACTGCCTCATGCAGATCAGGTCGGCCGTGTCAGATAAGGTAAAACTCAGCGAGTGGATTAATGATCCGGAGATTTTTATGGAAAATCTTGTTGAATTGCATCCTTTGGATGAAGGAGAAGAAATACAGTCAGCTCTGAATGCAGCCATTGAGGATTGCATCAAAAAACTGAACGAAGATCAGAGAAGCTGTATCAGGCAATTCTACTTCGAAGACAGATGTTATCGTGAGATTTCCGGAAATCTGGGTATGGATGAGAAAAAAGTGAAGAGTCACCTTCAGAATGGCAAAAGAAATCTCAAAATTTGTCTGGAACAGAAAAATGTCAGAAAAGAATAAAAATATCAATAGTCAGGATTCTGATTTCCTCCGCTATCACTCCAACCGGATGACGGACAGGGAAAGGAATGCCTTCGAAAAGAAGCTTCAGAAGGATTCCTTTGCCGCCGAAGCTTCCGAAGGTTTCAGCAGTCTGGATCCTGAAACCGCAGCAAGAGATCTTGCAGAACTGGAAGAAAGGATCAGAAAACGCAGTTCAGGCAGCCGGAGAATACTCTGGTACAGTATAGCTGCTTCAGTAACGGTACTGATAGCCATTTCATCAATCCTGCTCCTCACCAAACCAAAGGACAGGCTTGAAGACATAGCATACAGCGCGCCTGAGAAGCAGGAAGAAGAACTGGTTATAACAAAAGCAGAGCCTGTAATGGATATGAGCGAATCAGGATCAGGGGAATCCGCTGTAGGGGCTCCGGCTGATAAAAAAACCGGAGCAAACCAGCCGCTTGCCATGGCTACCGACGAACTTGCCTCTGAAAAGGACAAACAACAGGAAACGGTAAAAAGGGAAGATACTGCAAAAACAAATGACCCGGTCAGACCTGCGGAAGTTCAGGAAGCAAGAGATGCAGTTATGGCTGAAAAGAGAACTGAAGCAAAGGCCGTTCTGGCTGACAGGGCAGCAAAGCCTCCTTCCTCGATAAGCGGAAGGATCATTTCATCAGAAGACAACCTGCCTTTGCCCGGAGCTACAATAATGATAAAAGGCACGAAAGAAGGGACTGTATCGGATGAAAACGGCAAGTTTATAATCGAAGGTCCCGGCGATCCGAATGTAATACTTGTTGCCAGCTACCTGGGGATGGATTCAAAGGAATTTAAACCGGCGTCCGGCGCAGGAAATGAGATAAAACTCGATCCTTCGGCACTGGCACTCAACGAAGTCGTTGTGATAGGCTACGGAGTGAGCGGAAAATCTTCCGGCTATGAGGACGATGTCTCGGGTTACAGTCCACCGGTGCCGGTAACAGGACGGAGAGAATTCAACAATTATATTTCGGAAAACATGGTCCGACCGGATACAGTATCTTCCGGTCAGAGAAATGTCGTAGTGCTTGCTTTCAGTGTAAGTAAGGAGGGGAAAATCGACAGTATTACCGTTGTCAGAAGTCCAGGTATGATATTTACAAATGAGGCAATCAGGCTCATCAAGGAAGGACCTGCCTGGAACCCTGCCAGGGAGAATGGAGAGACAATACCGGATGAGGTCAGAATACGGATTGTATTCAAATGATTAACCCAAGCGGCTGGTTGCTTGTTGCTGGTTAGATGGTTCTTATAGCTGATCGCTGACAGCTGATAGCTGGTTGGTGGTTGAACATCCCTTAATACTCGCGGTATATTGATTTCTTGCAGAAAGTCATTACTTTTCTGTTTTGCTAATGACACCCAATGTAAAGATGGGGTTTTTATTTCCAGGATTTTCTGTGGTACTAAACATGAATTCAACCTTCTCCGACACCTGGGGTGTCGACTTCCAGTAGCCCGGGTCGCGCCCCGGGAAGAGAGCACCTCACACCACGTACAGCCCTGGAAGGGCTGAATATCTATTACTTATAAAATTCGATGGCCACCCCTCCGGGGTCGGACTGGTATTATTGCTTCCACCCCGGATGGGACCGGGGCTACTGGAATTCCAGCCCTCAAGGCTGGAGAGCTCTGGGTACTGCCCATTCCCCGACGAATGAACATCCCTGAATACTCGCAGTATATTGATTTTTTGTCAAAAGTCATTACTTTTAATGGTTTTGATTTGAATCCTGGCCTCTTAACCTCCTGTTATGCGCGGAAGACTGACACTTATTATTTTAGCTCTTATTTTTTTTTCAAATCCTGAGCTTTTTTGCCAGCGTATCGATGCTGCATCAGTTAAAATGAACACCAGGCTGAGTTTTTATTCAACTGAAAAATCAGGAGAAATTTTATTGCATCTTCCCCAGTCACTTATATGGACTAACTTAGAGGTAAAGCTTAAAGCAAACGACAGTGAACTAACCTCATGGAAAGGCACTCCCGGCAGTAAGATATTACGGATCCCTTTCGACATTAAACTTAATCCGGCCATTTACACCGTGACAGCCGAAATCATAAAATCGGGCGGTTCAGATTACAGCTCCTCCTGCGAGCTGATCATCCTGGAACATAAGGCAAATGAGGTGAAAACCGACCGGCTTACAGGCGGACTTATTGTAAACAACAGGGAAAGCTTCCCTTTCGGATTCTACTGTTACTCGCCGGTTCAGCCAACTCTTCCTGAAGAAGAGGTTGTAAAGGGATTCAACATGATGTCACCCTACCAGAAGATCCTTCCTGAAAACCTCGGAGCGAGAAAGGCATATATGGACCGGTGCGCAGAACTTGGAATGAAGGTCCATTATAATCTCCTGTCTGTTTCAGGAGGCGGCGGGGTTTCTTCTCAGATTGAAGGCATTTCAGAGGAGGAAAAGAAAGAAAGGCTGCTGAATGAGATCAGTGAGTTCATGGATCATCCGGCCCTGCTTGCATGGTATATCTCAGACGAACCAAATGGATTCAAGATACCTCCTTCGACGCTTGAATCAATTTACCGGACAATAAAAGAGGCTGATCCCTGGCACCCTGTCTCAATCGTTTTCATGGCGCCATTTTCTTCAGCAGTCAAATACGCCGATGCCCTCGACATTGTAATGGCCGACCCCTACCCTATCCCAAGCGGTTCGGTTAACCAGGTTGGCGATGTTGCCAGACAGCTAAGAACCTCATTTGAAGGCAGAAAACCTGTCTGGATAGTCCCTCAGGCTTTCGGCGGGGCCGAATGGTGGCAGCGCGAACCCACAATCCAGGAGATGAGAAGTATGACCTACCAGTCGATAGTTAACGGAGCCAGGGGAATCCAGTATTTCATAAGGCATGGACTCAACTCCTTCCCAAAATCGACAGCTGCATGGAACGAGTGCGGCAGGATGGCAATTGAAATTGCAGAAATGACTCCCTGGCTTTTGTCTGACGAAAAGCCGTATCCGGTCTCTTCATCAACGGGAACCGTTCTCGTTACTTCAGCCCTTCATGAAGGCAAACTGATGGTGATTGCAGTGAACAAAGCCGGGTCGCCTCAAAGGGTCGATATCAGAATATCAGGTGCGGTTCCAGGCCAGGCCAGGGTAATTTTTGAAAACCGGTCTGTCAGATTGAATGGCAACACAATAACAGACTATCTGTCTGCTTTCGGATCACAGGTATATCTTCTTGCACTCAAACCCGTTACGGAACCGGTCAAACCTTTCAAAGGAAACCTTATTCTGGATCCGGGATTCGAGGATATGGCCAGTCCGGGAGTACCCGCTTCATGCTATTCATGGAACGAAGGCGACCGCGGATCAACTTATTTCACCGACACAAGGGAGCATCTTGAGGGCACACATTCGCTAAGGATGATAACCCCAAAGGAAAATGGCGGTACACGGCTGAGATTCTTTCCCATCAGAATTGAAAAGGGGAAAACATACATTCTATCGGTGTGGGCCAAGACTGACATTGAAATGAATCCCGGTAGAAAAGCTCCGGTTTTTGAGCTCGGACTGGGTGATTATGGTAAAAAGAAATTCATCCCGGGAGCAGAGTGGAAGCAATTTGTAACATCTGTTACAATTCCTGGTGACTCGATTCCATCACCCAGGGTGAATCTGGTACTCAGGATGCCCGGCCAGGGAGTTGCATGGTTTGATATGATCCAGGTATTCGAAGCTGTGGACATCGGAATAAGCATAAATCCTGAAGCAGGAAAGATTTGGGAATTTCATAACAATTAAAAGGCATTTGAAACCCACATGTATCAAATACACAATCACGTATGTACTTTATTTTCAATCATGTGGGTTCCATCCGACCTTTAAATTTAAAATTATATTCGGATGAATAAGAAAATTCTTGCAGGAACATTCATTATCGCTTTGATAACAGCTGGATGCTCCGGTAAAATGGAAAACAGCAACTATTCGGGCAACCCTGAACCATTGCTTCAGAATGCCTATACAAAACTGCCTCTGGGATCCGTAAAACCGGAGGGATGGCTTAAGTCCCAGCTCGAAGCACAGGCGGAAGGCCTGACCGGACATGTCGATGACTTCTGGCCCGATCTTGTAAATTCCGCCTGGCGAGGTGGTGAAGGGGAAGCATGGGAAAGGGGTCCCTATTTTCTCGACGGACTTGTACCGCTTGCATATCTTCTTGATGACGAAAGACTTAAAGACAAGGTCAAAGAATGGATTGAGCCTATTCTCACAAGCAGCACTGACACAGGATGGTACGGGCCCGCAAAAAACAAGGACAGGTGGCCCCTGGCCGTCGCCAACAAGGTGCTGATGCAATACTATGAAGCTTCTGGCGACAGCCGGGCACTTGAGGTAGTAACGAAATATTTCAGATACCTCCATGATACTCCCCCCGACTGGCCCGATAAGGAGTGGCGCGGCGTAAGGGCCATGGAAAACGCGGTAACCGGCTACTGGCTTTACAGACAACTGAAAGAACCATGGATACTTGAAGTGATCAGGTCGATCCAGGACAATAGCTCTGACTGGACAGCCTATTATGAAAAATTCCCGTGGGACTCGGCAGCGTCGGCTGAAAAGAAGATTCCCCTTAACTGGGGACCTGACGGACTTACCGCCCATGTCGTGAATAATGCCATGGCAATCAAATATCCGGGTCTGTGGTACCAGCAATCGGGCGACCAGAGATTCAAAAGAGCTGTGTTTGACGGAATTGATAAATACGACCTGAATCATGGCCAGGCTGGCGGAAGGTTCTCGGGCGACGAACATCTGTCGGGTAAATCACCCGACCGCGGTACAGAACTGTGTGCAGTGGTCGAATACATGTATTCGCTCGAAGAACTTTATTCAATTTTCGGTGACAACCATCTCGCTGACAGGCTCGAGCTTCTTGCCTTTAACGCCCTGCCCGGGACAACAACACCCGACATGTGGGCACATCAGTACGACCAGCAGTCGAACCAGGTTGTTGTTAACGGAGAAAAGAGGGCGTGGAGCACCAACGGCAACTATTCGAATATTTACGGACTGATGCCCAATTTCGCCTGCTGCCTTGCAAATATGCACCAGGGCTGGCCCAAATTCGTATCGAGTCTCTGGATGGCAACCATCGACAACGGACTTATTTCTGTTGCATACGGACCTTCAACGGTGAAGGCACTGGTCGGCGACGGTCAGGTTGTTGAAATCACAGAAGAAACAAACTACCCCTTCGACGGAACTATCAGGTTCAGGTTTAAATCAGACGAGCCGGTCAGGTTTCCGCTTTCATTGAGAATACCGGGCTGGGCCGATACAGCTGTGATAACATATAAAGACAAGGTAATCAGGGAAAAGGGAGGTGCGACTGCAAGGATTTTTGCACGTTGGGATCCGGGAGAGGTCATCACTCTCGAACTTCCTATGGATATCAGGGCTGAAAAAAGATACAACAACTCCATGTCGCTGCTGATTGGACCGTTATATTTTTCTCTCAGGATAGCCAAAGAGTACAAGAGCGTGAAAATCAACTACGATAATTTCGGTTATATGGGCAGCGTCGACTGGGAGATTAACCCGCTGACTCAATGGAACTACGGCCTGATGGTCGACAGGAACAACCTGAAAAGAGGGATAACTGTTGTCGCCGGCGAACCTGGCCTTTATCCCTTTGCCGACAGAGGAGATATGATCTGGTCGGCTGATTCAGCCCGCTACCTTCCCTGGGAACAGGATGCTCCCCTGATTTTAAAAACAAGGGGAATGCGGATCCCAGGATGGACACTCAAGGATAATTCGGCCGATATTCCTCCGCTAAGTCCGGTCAGACCCGAGGGCACCAATGAGGTTATAGAATTGGTACCCTATGGCAGTGCAAGACTAAGGATAACCGAATTCCCGGTTATCGACCTGGAGCAGGTTATGGATGTGATAAGGTGATAAGGGGGAAGGTCGGGAAGGGGGTATTGATATCAAAAAAGGTCATTTTAGAAATCAGCGTAAAAGATCTTAGAAAATAAATAAGAATCCAGCCTTGACAAAAACTATATCGCTTCTGTTTTTTCCCTCAGCCACGTCCTTTCTCCTGTTTTGTGCGAAAGACACCCAAAGTTAAGATGAGTTTTATATTTCCAGGACCTTCTATCGTACCAAACATTAATTCAACCTATTACGACACCTGGGGTGTCGACTTCCAGTAGCCCGGGTCACGCCCCGGGAAGAGAGCACCACACACTATGTACAACCCCGGAGCGGGTTGACTTTCAATTACATGTAAAAATTGAAGGCCACCCCTCCGGGGTCGGATTGGAAATATTGCCCCTACCCCGGGGTGAGACCCGGGCTACTGGAAGGCCAGCCCTCAAGGCTGGAGATCCCGGTTACTGCCAATACCACGACGAACAAACATCCAAAAAATCACAGGTCGGGACACCCAATTTTTCATAAAAACTTTACATTATAGTTTAGATGTATGCCAGTTACTTTTTTGGGTTCATAAAAACCGCACAAAACAGGAAAGGAGGACAAAAACAGTGAATGGATACTTGAGGATTACCGGACTGTAAGAGAAAATTTTATGGCTGGGATCACCGGTGTGGTTGCTTCAATATTCAGTTCAGGAGAACCTTTTCGGATGACGAAAACCCTTTCCAAATGCAATTACTGTCCCTACCGGGGATTATGCAGGAGATAAAAAAAGATCTCTTGTTTTGTGCGAAATACACCCAAAGTTAAGATGAGTTTTATATTACCAGGACCTTCTGACGTACCAAAAATTAATTCAACCTATTCCGACACCTGGGGTGTCGACTTCCAGTAGCCCGGGTCTCACCCCGGGAAGAGAGCACCACACACTATGTACAACCCCGGAGGGGTTGACTTCCAATTACATGTAAAAATTGAAGGCCACCCCTCCGGGGTCGGATTGGAAATATTGCCCCTACCCCGGGGTGATACCCGGGCTACTGGAAGGCCAGCCCTCAAGGCTGGAGATCCCGGTTACTGCCAAT
>JAVEXG010000015.1:0-43734 GCA_034004115.1 Bacteroidales bacterium
CAAACTCGCCCGCCTCGACATCCATTTTTGCCACGGTCATAAGTATCTTTTCATCGGCATTTTGAGAAAAGCCGGTTGAAAGAGACAGAATGATCAGTATATGGCTCAGGATTGATTTTTGTCTCATTGTACTGCGAAGAGTTCCGTTATTCGAAAGACTTCCTGCTGTAGTTCGGCGATTCCCTTGTTATTGCCACATCATGAGGATGGCTTTCGATTATACCTGAATGAGTGATTCTTGTAAATTTGCTTTCTGACTTAAGGACAACAATGTTTCTGGCGCCAAGGTAACCCATACCGGCTCTAAGTCCGCCCATCATCTGAAAGATGACTTCCGAAAGTGTGCCTTTATACGGGACTCTTGCTTCGATCCCCTCCGGAACGAGCTTCCTGATATCGTCCTCGATATCCTGGAAATACCGGTCCTTGGATCCCTGCTGCATGGCTTCGATCGAACCCATTCCCCTGTAAGCCTTGAATTTGCGCCCGTTGTATATAATTGTGTCGCCAGGCGATTCCTCGACTCCGGCAAAGAGCGATCCGGCCATTATGGAATCAGCTCCGGCTGCAATTGCTTTTATTATATCGCCCGAATACCTTATTCCCCCGTCAGCTATCACCGGTACCCCCGATCCTTCAATTGTCTTTGCCACGTTGTAGATGGCGCTAAGCTGGGGAACACCCACTCCTGCAATAATCCTTGTTGTGCAAATGGATCCTGGTCCGATCCCGACTTTAACTGCATCCGCGCCCTCATCCACCAGACGTCTGGCGGCCTCTGCAGTGCCGATATTCCCGGCAATCACCTCGGCTGACGGGTAAGCTTTTTTTACCTCCCTGAGTATCTTCAGTACACTTTTTGTATGAGCATGTGCCGTATCAATAACAATGGCATCTACCCCGGCATTTATGAGGGCCTCGACCCTCAGCAGGGTGTCGGATGCAATACCTACGGCAGCGGCAACCCTCAGCCTTCCCTTGTCATCCTTGCATGAGTTGGGACGATCCTTGGTTTTGGTGATATCCTTGTATGTTATAAGGCCGATCAGCTTGCCTGTTTCATCCACCATTGGCAGCTTTTCTATTTTGTGTTTCTGCAGAATACGGGCAGCTGCCAGCAGATCGGTCTGGTGATTGGTCGTTATGAGGTCGGTAGTCATAACTTCCGTGATCTTTCTGCTGTTGTTTTTTTCAAACCTCAGATCCCTGTTGGTCACTATCCCCTTGAGTATGCCGCCCTTGTCGATGACCGGTATACCTCCGATCCTATATTCAGTCATCAGGTTTATGGCTTCAGCCACCGTCGCCTCGAGCCCGATTGTAATGGGATCAAAGATCATAACGTTTTCAGCCCTCTTTACCCTCTTGACCTGTGCAGCCTGTCTTTCAATAGGCATGTTCTTGTGGATCACACCTATGCCGCCTTCCCTGGCGATGGCTATGGCAAGCTCATCTTCAGTGACAGTGTCCATTGCAGCAGAAACCACCGGAGTATTGATCTTTATGTTCCTGCTGAACATTGAACTGATATCGACCTCACGTGGAAGCACCTCGGAATATGAAGGAACAAGAAGAACATCATCAAAGGTCAAACCTTCGAAAAGAATTTTATCCTCAAAAAATGACATTGTATGATCCTTTTGGTTTTTGTGGGCGCAAATTACTAAAAAAAACAGCACTCTGAAAACTTGTTGCTACATTTGTATATGCCCCGGCAAACGGTAACCATAGAACAATGCAGGAAAATCCTGACCAGGTACTGGGGATTCACTTCCTTCAGGCCTCTTCAGGAGGAAATTATCCGTTCGGTAGCGGAAGGCAGAGACACACTCGCCCTCATGCCCACCGGAGGAGGGAAATCGATCACTTTTCAGGTACCGGCTCTGGCAATGGAGGGAACCTGCCTGGTCATCACTCCACTAATCGCCTTGATGAAAGAACAGGTAAATCGACTTAACAGCCTTGAGATAAGATCGCTGATGATTCATTCTGCCATGACCAGGGAGGAGATTGATATCACAATCGAAAACTGTATTTACGGCGATTACAAGTTCCTTTATGTTTCCCCCGAGCGAATCTCCACTCCGTTATTCCAGGGAAAGGCCGGACGCCTGAACCTTTCCCTTGTTGCAATCGATGAGGCTCATTGCATCTCCCAGTGGGGCTACGATTTCAGGCCATCGTACCTGAAAATCGCCTCCATCAGGGAAATCATATCTCCTGAAGTACCTTTCCTGGCGCTTACAGCCACTGCTACATCGGCCGTGGTGGATGACATAATGGAGAAACTTGCCTTCAGGGCGAAGAATGTGCTCCGGACCAGTTTCGCCCGGAAAAACATCTCTTATCTCGTCCGCCAGGTCGAAGAGAAAGGCAGCTACCTTCTGAAAACACTGGGAAGTGTCAGCGGCAGCGGTATAGTGTATGTCCGCAGCAGGAAGAGAAGCAAGGAAGTTGCGGAATTGCTGGTTGCCAACGGGATAGATGCCGATTTCTATCATGCCGGATTACCCGATGAACTGAGAGACAGGAAACAGGCAGCCTGGTCGACAGGAAAAACGAGGGTAATAGTATCGACCAATGCATTCGGGATGGGAATCGACAAGGCCGATGTGAGGTTCGTGATTCATTGGGATACACCTGATTCGCTAGAGAATTATTTTCAGGAAAGTGGCAGGGCCGGACGGGATGGCAAACCTGCCTGGGCTGTGCTTCTGTTTTCACCATCCGACAAAACCCGGCTGTATGATTCCCTGAGGCAGAAATTTCCTGAGGTGGAAAGGATAAAGGATGTATATGAGGCGTTGTGCAATCATCTCATGGTGCCGCTCGGCTCGGGAAAGAACAACGTCTTTGATTTCAATATGGCTGAATTCGTTTCACGCTACCGGCTGCCCGTGATTGAAACCTACAACAGCCTTGCCTTTCTCCAGAGAGAAGGATACGTCGAATTTACAGAAGAAATTAATAATCCGTCACGGGTACATTTTGTTGTGGGACGAGATGATTTGTACAAATTTCAGGTTGCAAACGAATCATTTGACGGCTTCATAAAACTCCTTCTCCGGTCCTACACCGGAATGTTCACCGAATTCGTTGCAATAAACGAGGACTCACTTTCCCGGAAAGCAGCCATCAGCAGGGATACAGTATATAATTACCTTGTAAAACTGTCTTCAATGAACATCATCCGGTACATACCGGGTAAAAAAACATCGCTCGTCATTTTTACAGAGGAACGGCTTGTCAGAAAGGCACTTCTGATATCTCCGGAGAACTACCTTCATGTGAAGGAAAAATATATTGCACGCCTTGATAAAATGATCGACTACGCCGAATCAGCCAACAGGTGCCGGGTGGTTATGCTTCTCGATTATTTCGGCGAGGAATCCGACCGGTGCGGAGCCTGTGATGCATGCCGCGAAAGGAATGAGCTCGACCTGAGCAAATATGAATTTGATATCATCCTGGAAGAGATCAAGGAAATCCTTTCAGAAAACTCGCCCGATCCTGAAGAACTTGTAAAACTGGTGAGCCAGCCGGAAGAAAAGGTGATAAAGGTTATCCGCTGGCTCCTCGATCATAATAAGATAATTCAGGACGGCAGCCACAGGCTGGCATGGAAGAAATGAGCCTGGCTCGTTTATCTGATCACCTTTGTGGTGCCTCCCTTTTCAAGCGTGATGTCGACTGGTGCGTTTGTTTTCCACGCTCCCCGTGTGAAATCGGGAACAGAAACAGGATACGACCTGCTTTCGACAGACCATTCACTTAATGGTGCAATGGCGCTCCAGAGCGCTGCATCATATACATCCTGGTCGAGGGGCAGCCCGTTGCGCAGACAGTCAATCAGCCTCCAGTTCTCTAGGAAATCCATTCCGCCATGTCCGCCAACCTTTTTTGCCAGTTCCCCGACCTTCTTCACTATGGGAGCAGTATACTTCTCCTCCAGGGCTTTCATGTCCTCATCCTTAACCCATTCATCCCCGATGGAGATCTTTGCCGGTAGAGGGTATTTCAGGGCAGCTGCCTTCGTACCGCTTACCTTATGTATGCGCGAATATGCATTCGGTGAGGTTACATCATGCTGGATCATTATGGTCCTGCCTTTTTCAGTAAGGACAGTGGTTGTCGTCATGTTTCCCCTGTACTTCCTGTCGACATATTTCTTATAAAAAGAATCTTTTTCAGCAAGTCCTTTGGCAGTATTATTCATCATGAAGTCGGCGCTCATTACCGACACAAGGAAATTCATCTTGTCGCCCCGGTTTATATCCATTATCTGGCAGATAGGTCCCAGACCGTGAGTCGGGTAAAGATTTCCCCTGCGGGTTGAGTTTTCCTCAAGACGCCACATCTCCCAGTATCCTGTTTTGTTGAAGTTGCTTCCAAGGAGGTTGTGTATATAGGCTCCTTCTCCGTGGATAATGTCGCCGAAGAAACCCTGCCTGGCCATGTTGAGTGTAAGGAGTTCGAAGAAGTCGTAGCAGCAATTCTCCATCATCATGCAATGTTTCCGCGTTTTTTCGGAAGTCTCAACCAGCTGCCAGCACTCATCTATTGTCACCGCTGCAGGCACCTCAATAGCAACATGCTTTCCGTGCTCCATGGCAAATACCGCCATTTCTGCATGCATATTCCATGGGGTGCAGATATAAACCAGGTCGAGGTCGTCCCTTTCGCACATGCGCTTCCAGCCTTCCGGATCGCCTGAGTACAGAACAGGTTTGAAACCTGTTGACTCTATTCTTTTTCTTGTCTTTTCAACTGCTTCGGGGACCACATCGCACAGCGCCCTGATATCGACTCCCTCGAGAAGGCTCATGCTCGATACATGACCTGGCCCTCTGTTACCCAGACCGATGAATCCTATCCGTACCGTGTCGAGGCGGGGTGCCGCGTAACCCGACATATTGAAAATCTGACTGCCCGGTGCTGAGAATGGCGCGGGTTCAGTGCCGATTGCCTTTAGAAGGCTGCTTCCGGCCAGTCCAAGTCCGGTAAGTCCGGTAATCCTTAGGAAATCTCTGCGATTGCTCTTCATATTTTCTGGTTTAGTTTTGTTGTCTTTGTAGAATTCTTTTTTACTCACTGAAGAAATGCTTCTTCATGAACCTTATAAATATCCCGAAATCCGCCGGCATTGATCCGTGGCCTCCTTCGTGCATGAAATATCCCAGGTCATTCAGTACCGGAACTCCTGCCTCCGGCCACACTTCAGTGCCAAGCGCCTTCTTGCCGAGAAGATTGTAAACAGGGCCGGCAGCCACTGCGGCAAGGAATTCACCCCTGGGGTCCGACCAGTTGTCGGTTGTTCCGGTTTGGAGCAGCAGGGGCCGAGGAGCCATCAGTGCAATCAGCATGTGGGCATCCACGGGCGAAAGCGAAGGGTTATCCTTATAGCTTCTCCAGTTGGTTGCAAACTGATAAAAATACCGGGTGGGGTGAGTCATATGATCGATGTTCTCACCATAATTTCTTCTTGAAAGAGCAGCTCCGCCCTCTCCTGAACAACTTGCAATTACCATCCCGAACCTCTGGTCGCGGGCTCCGGTCCACAGCACAGTCTTACCAAGCCTTGATACTCCGAAAAGGGCAACTTTACTGGCATCCACAAGCGGATCGGTCTCGAGATAGTCCATCGCCCTGCTTAGTCCCCACGACCACGCGGAAATTGCACCCCATTCATCGGGAGCAGGATATTCCTGTCCTTTCTTAAGGTAATATCCCCTGATCCCGTATTTTATCCCGTCGCCAAAATCAGGCTCAATCTCGCTGTAATTGACTGTTGCAAAACCGATACCCTGCGAAAGGAACTGGTTTACATCCATCCGACCAAACCCGCCCTTCCTTTGAACCGGTACAAGGTTGCCCTTTGGATCGCGCATTAATCCGGCCTTAATCCCCGGATCATCAGTGACTGTGGCATTAGGCATGAACCCCACATTAAAAAAGACCGGTACCGGTTTTGTTGAATTTGCGGGGATATAAATCAGGATATCCATTTTATGGGCGGATGTGTCTTTTGTGAAATAGACAGTCACCTGCTTTCTTATCGCAGCTCCGTTAAGCGCCGGAGTTCCCTTGTCAAAAACATTGAATGACAGGTCGGCAGGACGGGGAGGAACCTTGCCATACTGGTGTTCTTCGAAAAGCGCCAGGATTTCAGGCCTTCTCTTTTTGAACCACTGCCTGGCATTTTTTACTTTCCTGCCATTCACCAGCACAAGAGGATCGGGAAGGGTGTATGTTCCGGCCTTTGATTCATCATAGTTTACCGGAATTCCTGCAACAACATCATTTGCAGGCTTCTGGCCCTGGGCTTTAGCCTGCAGGGCCATTATTGTTAATAAAATAACAATGCAAAAACTGATCTTTTTCATATTATTCGGTCGATTTCAGTATCGTTACCGGGCCCAGCAAACCCGACTCAGCCGGATTCCTTCCCCAGATCATCACCTGCGAGTTGAGTATCTTGTTTCCGGCTGTGGCTTTCTGATCGCCAATAAGCCTGTTGGTCCATTGATTGGTAACCCTTACTTCCACAACATTCGTCCCTTTCCTGACAAGTCCAGTGATCTCTGTCCTGAATGGATTGGTCCAGATCAGTCCGGCATTTGTTCCGTTGATAAACACTTCAGCCATATCCGCCACATCGCCAAGATCGAGAAAGAGTTTCATCCCGGGTTTCAACCAGGCTCCGGGGATCTTAAACGTCTTTTTATAGGCCGCAGTTCCTGAAAAGTACATGATGCCTTCATTTTCACTGGTGGTCCAGGATTCGAGATTGTTGAAAACGGCTTTCTCAGGAGCTCCCATTCCTGCAGGGAAAGCCACTTCCCACGGACCCGAAAGGGTTGCAAGCAGTCCGTATGAAGCTCCGGAAGCTGGAATTTCATTGCTTCCGGCTTTCTTGCGGAACACTGCGAAGAGCGATTTTCCCGGTTCGAGACTCAGAGGCACAATAGTCGATTTATCTGATATTTTGTAGCCGCATGGTGTTATCAAGCCGGTTATAGGATCCCATATTTCGGCCTCCATGCCGGCTACCCTGAATCTGAATTCAGTGTCAAGTTTTTTCTCGGAAGAGTTTACAATGAAATAGAAATCCGCATCCCTGGCACTCCTGTGGATCCAGTTAATTTTCGAATCGAGCGGTTTTGAATATTCAACGTCAGGTTCTACTCCAAGTTTTTCAAGTACAAGGCTGACAGGTGTTCCCCAGAATACCCTTCCCTTGCCGGCCAGACGGTTTGTCCGGCTGATTCCGTCAAGGTCGGCCCAAAGCTCGTCAGCCAGATTCCTGAATACTTCATTATCGCCCGGATAGCCCGAATAACCGGGAGTTTCCTGTGGCCGTGGACCAATAACCGTTGCTCCTGCCTTAACCAGTTCATTTATCTTTTTGAGCACATGCAGGGTCATCTTTTCCGTGTTCGGCAGCACCAGTACTGAATAGCTCATCCCGTCGGGAAGAACCAGCTTGCCTGCTTCGGAAACGCTTATCCTGTTAAGCAGCACATCGGCATTTATGTAGTCAAAATCGTAGCCTTCGGGAGGAGCGGGAACGAGTCCGGTGCCCCATAGGGGCATTGTCGAAGGCGCTCCTTCATCAAGCAGAAAGGCCAGGTCGGCAACAAATTTACCCTGCTGAAGCATGAACGAGTTGCGGGCAAGGTATTTCATGAACGGACCGGCCTGATCGGCCCATGTTATATTTCGATTGATATGAGTCCCGACCATCGTGTTGCCCGGCTTTGTGTCGAGCGGCTGATGAGCCGAGGTGTGAAAGACGAAACGGTTTATGCCCTGGGCAAACCAGTAGTCTCCGATCTTTTTAAGAGTATTCGGCGATTCGTAACCGCCACCGGTAAAGGCCTCTGCCGCAACCAGCTTTTTCCCGTAAACATGCGAAGCCGATGCTGCACCCCTTACATCCTGGTAGTACATAAGTTCAGGATGTAGGGCCCTGTACCAGAATTCACCCATGGGTATATCCACGTATTTCTTGCAAAGAAGTGCATCTTCGAGGATTTCGAGCGAGACACCTGAGGCTTCGCCGTATGTAAGGATGCCCTGCTTATTGAGAAACTCCGTAAGGACGGCATAATGGTTCTCTGCAAACATGTCGGCAAGAGTGCGACGGAAGTCCCAGAGAACCCGGTCGCTCACATCCGCGTTTTTCATCACTCTTCCCGAAAGAGATGGCAGAAATGGCTTAAGATCATAGCCTCTCCGGTTTTTGAACTCCGTGAGCATGTTGTCGGTCCAGTTCTGCATTCCGGCTTCCCAGCTGTCGAGCATTACGCTTCGGAGTGTCTTGCCGTAAAGAGGACCAAGGGCTGCTGCAAGCGGTTCAGTGTATGCTTTTAAGTAGGCTGTTGTATGTTCCCTGCTTAGCTTGTCCACCTCATAGCCCGATCCTGCCGGAACAGAGGGTCTGTTCCTTGCACCGGTAAGCGAATATCCGAAACGCATTACAGTCCAGTTGCCGGCCGGCACTTTCCAGTTTAGCTGCCCGTCTTCAGTCATCATCGCGGTGAGATCGATAACTGATTCAGGATCGATGCCTGTACCGGGAACCAGGTCGCCCGACTCAACGGGGTCGTAGTTGAAGAGGTGATAGAAACCCGCTTTGTCCTCCCACCTGTGTATCCTCGGACCTGAATGCAGCTTTATCTCACTAAAGGTGTAAGCCGTGTCGGGCGGATTGATGATTTCCTTCATCACATCATCGGGCCGCATGGGAGCGCCAGTGAATTCTATCCTGAAATATTTTGCAGTTACAGCCGGGAAAGAAAATGTGGCAACCTTCCCGGCACGGTAAAGCTGTGCTCCCGGGAAAAGGGCAACTGTCCGGAAATCTGTTTCATTGTTGCCTGCCAGAATTTTCCCCACGGGTATTCCTGCACGGTTGGCCATAGTTAGTGCCCGGGCGGTAACAGGCTCTTCATAAGCATACTGTATCCAGATCCCCTTTTTCCCCTTCCCTGAAGATATTTTGACCGAACTGTTAAGATCATCATCGAGCAAAGCTGAAGGATCGATATCCCCCGATCCGGTGGTGGCAGCCGGAGCTTTCGGAGCTGCTTCGGTCTCCTCCGGGGGTGTAGGGAATGCAAGTACCACACAATCCTTGTAATACACCGGTACCGGTTTCGGTGAGTTGGAGTGATTCCTTATCTGTCCTTCAAATGAAGGCGGATCCGGAAGTTTGCCCGCAAAACTCAGCGGTCCGTTTAGATTTATTTCACTCCAGACCAGTTTCTTCATTGCCTGTTCGGGTTTAACCCACGGTCCTCCTGTAAGGCTCCATCCTGCTGAGCTGAAAATTGTCATTTCAAGGCCGAGCCTCTCCGCCTCGGAAGCTGTATGACGAACAGCATCAAACCATTCGGGCGACCTGAACAGGATTTTGTTTTCAACTGTCTGACCTTGTCCGGCAGCGACATCGGCGAGGTGCATACCCCCGATGCCGACACGTTTCATCCACTCGAGATCCTTTGTTATCCCTTCCTTCGTGATATTGCTGTTTGTCCAGTGCCACCAGGTGCGAGGCAGGGCAGATTCCGGGGGCTCCCTGAATCCGTCAGCCATTGAAACTGCATCTTCCTGACCAGATACAGTCAGAGTAAGTGAAATCAGGAACATTATCACCGGAATGCGGTGAAACCTCAATTTTAACCCGTGCATCGTAATCAGTGTTATAGAAAATGGAAACTTCTTAAAGCTCTGTCAGTTGCAGATTCCTCCACCTTACTTTTATACCGCCTCCGCTGTGTATCTGCAGAAGGATCCTTCCCTTGCCCTGGCCAATCTTCTCATCAGTCATATCTGTCATCACCTCACCATTGAGCCAGGTGGTTATTTTGTCGCCGGTAACCTTGATCCTCATTGTGTTCCAGTCGTCTTTTTTCAGAATATTTTCCTTTTCGTCCGGAATCTGCCATATCCATCCTCTTCCATACGATTCATAAATACCGCCGGTGTCATTTCCGGGAGGTGCAACTTCCACCTGCCATCCAGATATCTGAACTCCCGTTTTGATGTACGAACGGATAAATACTCCGCTGTTTCCGTTTGCTTCCTGTTTGAATTCGAGGCTAAGGTCAAAATCATTGTAATATTTTGTTGTTCCAAGATAGCCGTACTCCTTGTCGGGCCCGCTTTCGCAAACCAGCTCTCCGTCCTTGACATACCACAATTCAGTTCCGTATATCTCCCATCCGGTGAGGTCAGTCCCGTTGAAAAGGTTCTCCTGTTTGGGTTTCCTGGGCAATTCCTTAATTTTCATATTCCTGAACCACACCCTGTTGCCATGGTCCTGGAGGGCTATGACTCCGCTTCTGGCCAGACCATATTCAGGCGCATTGTCCCATTTGCCGCTGTTTTTCCTTGCAAACCAGTCTTCGGTCCATGCTTCAAACTCAAGTACTTTCTGACCATTGAGCCAATGCTCGACATGACCGTTGTCAAATACGATTCTGGAATTGTTCCATGTCATCGCCTTGTTCAGCACTTTTTTGGCGGGATCACAGGTGTACATGGCATAATCGGCCCCTGCTTTCTGCCACTCTTCTATCGGACTTGGAAATCCGGCATCATCAATGAGCTGGTACTCCGGTCCTGTTACATAGGGAACTTTCAGTTCGGGTCTCTCAACTACATGATAAAGAAGCCCGCTGTTGCCTCCTTCCGAAATCTTCCAGTCGAAGTCGATAATGAAGTTTTCATATTCGCTGGTTGTGACAATATAACCAGTGCTGTCGCTTCCAAGTCCGAGCGAGGTCAGCACCCCCTTTTCAACCTGCCAGGGGGCAATGTCAACTTTCTCGCCTTTGAAGTCACGCCAGCCGTCAAGGGTTGTGCCATCGAACAACAGAGACCAGCCTTCCGCGATCTCCTGTTCTGTCAGTACGTTGTTTTTCTTGCCACAACCGGAAAAGATCATTCCGGAAATGAGGATTACCAGAAAAAAAGTAAGGTTCTTCTTCATATTTGTCATGGTTTATGTTGTTTAATATCATCGCCGGAGCTTCCGGTATGGGTTTAGAGTGCTTAAAGTTATCAAACTTTAATTCTTTTCGGGCAACTCTTAGTCACATTTTCCCTAATTTTGCAGGTCTGTTTATTAAAATTTAACATGACCAGCAAGAACGATCCGATTTATTCCCGGAACGTCGTCGAGTTTACGGCGGCGGCAATTGAATTCTGCAAATATGCGGAACATGCAGGCCAGATGAAAGGCGATGAATTGCTCAGGATACTTCAGCGAATCCTTCCTTACCTTTATATAAAGGCATCATTGCTTCCTCCGCTTGAACCTTACTTTGAGGACGGGAATGAAAAATTCGTTACCGAAACCGATTGGTACAGGATTCATGATGAGCTGAGAAATAAATTCGGAACGGCCGATGATTATATCGATCTGGCCGATGAGAAATTCAATGAAGCTGAAGGACCGGTGGTTTCGAGCATTTCAGAGAACATGGCTGATATCTACCAGGACCTTAAGAATTTTTTACTGCTCTACCAGACAGGCACTCAGGAGGTAATGAATGATGCTGTATGGGAATGCAAACTTAATTTCGAAGATTACTGGGGGCAAAAACTGGTGAACTCACTTAAGGCAATTCATAAATTCATTTACTCGGGAGAAGAGATAGGTAAGGCTGAACCCCGCGATACAGACGGCGCGGAAAGAAAAACATCCGACTGGTTTATTACAAGACGACAAAAGGAAAGCAGCGGAGATGGAAAATAACTGTTACCCGGAGACAATTTCGGAAGAGGATCTTGGAAAATGCGAAATATCGTGGTTCAGGGGAGAAATTGTTCTTATAGAAGATATGGCGGCCTTCAATGAAACATTCCCGCGACTGAAAGGATCAAAGGTCCTGGGTTTTGACACCGAAACAAAACCTTCATTCAAAAAAGGAAGGAAAAACAAGGTCTCACTGATTCAGCTTGCTAATGATGAACTTGCCTGCCTTATCAGGATAAACAAAGTGGGTATGCCTGCACAGCTTGCCGGACTACTTGCAGATGAAAACATTATTAAGGCAGGTGTGGCCGTCCACGATGACATCCGGTTTCTGAAAAGCGTTCGCGGATTCGACCCGCTGGGTTTTGTCGACCTCCAGAAATTTGTAAGGGAATACGGTATCCAGGTTTCAGGTCTGAAAAAATTGGCAGCAATAGTGCTGGGATTCAGAATATCAAAGCGCCAGCAGGTTACCGACTGGGAAGCCGATCAGCTTTCCGAAGCCCAGATTGTTTATGCCGCGACCGATGCCTGGGTATGTCACCAGATATATAAAAAGCTTGTGAATGGAAACTAAAATAATCCTGAAATCAGGAAAGGAGCAGTCCGTAAGACGGCTTCACCCTTGGATCTTTTCGGGAGCCATTAAAAAGATTTACGGTGAGCCTTCCGAAGGTGACATTGTAAGAGTCTTCGGCAATAAGGATAATTTTCTTGCCGTCGGCCATTATCAGCCCGGTTCAATTGCAGTCAGAATATTGTCATTCATCGATGTCGAGCCTGATATAAGTTTCTTTCGTCAGGCTGTATTGCGGGCCTGGGAATTCCGTAAGGCAGCCGGATTAACCGGCAATTCTTCACTCAATGTATTCAGGCTGATTCATGCCGAGGGAGACGGTCTGCCCGGCCTGATCGCTGACTATTATAATGGTGTGGTGGTCATGCAGATGCATTCAGTAGGCATGTATAGGATAAGAAGGGAGCTGGCCGGCATAATCCGGGAAATACCTGGCCTTCAGGTAAAGGCAGTTTACGACAAGAGCGGGTCAACAATTCCGTTCATGTCGGGGATAAGGCCTGATAATGAGTTCCTTTTTGGCGATTCGGAGCCAGTGACTGTTACTGAATATGGCTTCAGGTTTAAAATCGACTGGATTGGCGGCCAGAAAACAGGATTCTTTATCGATCAGCGAGAGAACCGGCGGCTTCTTGGCGAATATGCAAAGGACAGAAGCGTTCTTAACATGTTCGGCTATACAGGAGGCTTTTCAGTTTACGCGATGAAGGATGCACGTCTCGTCCACAGTGTAGACAGCTCAGCGCAGGCAGTTGAACTGGCTGACGAAAACGTAAAACTCAATTTCGGCGATGATCCCAGGCACACATCAATTAAGGCCGATGCATTCAATTTTCTGAACGATATACGGGATAAATATGATCTTATAATTCTTGATCCGCCTGCTTTTGCAAAGCATAACAATGTGCTGTCCAACGCCCTGCAGGGTTATAAAAGGCTTAATATGAAAGCCATTGAAATGATAAGGCCCGGAGGTGTCATTTTCACTTTCTCCTGTTCACAGGTTGTCAACAGGGAAAACTTCAGGAAATCGGTCTTCGCAGCAGCGGCAAATACAGGGCGGTCTGTAAGGATACTCCATCAGATGAGCCAGCCCCCTGATCATCCTGTTAATATCTATCATCCGGAGAGTGAGTACCTGAAGGGGCTGGTGCTGTATGTTGAGTGACAAATTTGAAAATTTGAGAATTTGAGAATTTGAAAATGGAAGTGAACAAGAATATCAAGTTGATTGCCTCAAAACTTGGCCTGCACGAATGGCAGGTTGAGAATACTATCCGTCTGATGGACGACGGGGCTACAATACCATTCATAAGCCGTTACAGGAAAGAGATGACAGGCAGCCTGGATGAGGTTCAGCTGCTTCACATAAAGGAAGAATACGGACGGCTCAGGGATCTTGATGCCAGGCGTGAAAGCATAATCAAGTCGATCGAGGAGCAGGAAAAGATGACTCCTGAACTTCGCGCAAGGATCGATGCAGCCGTCGTGATGACCGAACTGGAGGATATTTATCTTCCATACAGGCCTAAACGCCGGACCAGAGCGACAATTGCACGGGAGAAGGGACTGGAGCCCCTGGCCCTGATCATCATGGAGCAAAAGGAACGGGATCCCCGCAATAAAGCCGGAGAGTTTCTGAATGACGATGTAAAAAGTGCTGATGAAGCAATTGCCGGAGCCTGCGATATTATTGCTGAATGGATCAGTGAAGATGAGAAAGCAAGAAGACAGCTCAGACGACTCTTTGAAAGGGAAGCTGTTGTATTCTCAAAAGTGGTAAAAGGTAAGGAAGCGGAAGGAATAAAATTCAGCGATTATTACGACTGGTCCGAACCGTTGCGAAAATGTCCTTCACACAGGCTCCTTGCTATGAGAAGGGGAGAGGATGAGGGCTTCCTCCGCCTCTCGATTGAACCTGATGAGAAAAATGCTCTTGATATTCTGAATTCAATTTTCATTAAGGGTGCGAACGAATCATCGGACCTGGTTGGCGAAGCGGCTAAGGATAGCTGGAAAAGACTGCTATCCTCATCGATGGAGACAGAATTCAGAAATATCTCAAAGGAAAAGGCTGATGAGGAGGCTATTCTGGTGTTTGCAGATAATCTTAAACAGCTCCTTCTGGCTGCCCCGCTCGGCGAAAAGAATGTACTGGCAATTGATCCGGGATTCCGGACCGGATGCAAGGTGGTTTGTCTCGACAGACAGGGAAACCTTCTTCATAATGAGACAATTTACCCCCATCCTCCTCAGAATGAAACCGCTCTTTCGATCAAGAAAATCCTTTCCCTTGTCAATGCATATAAAATTGAGGCAATCGCAATCGGTAACGGCACTGCAAGCCGCGAAACAGAGGATTTTATCAAATGGGTCAAATTCGAAAAGGATATCCAGGTGTTTGTTGTAAGTGAAGCCGGGGCATCAATTTATTCGGCATCAAAGGTTGCCCGCGATGAATTTCCCGACTATGATGTCACTGTCAGAGGATCGGTTTCAATAGGGAGAAGGCTGATGGATCCGCTTGCAGAGCTTGTGAAAATTGACCCCAAATCGATTGGGGTCGGACAGTATCAGCATGATGTGGACCAGCAGAAGCTTCAGAACTCGCTCGATGAAGTCGTAATGAGTTGTGTTAATGGAGTGGGAGTGGAGGTGAATACCGCAAGCAAGCATCTTCTTACATATGTTTCGGGACTTGGTCCACATCTGGCTCAGAATATTGTCGATTACCGTGCTGTGAACGGCCCGTTCAGATCCAGATCTGAGTTAATGAAGGTCAAAAGAATGGGAGCAAAGGCATTTGAACAGAGCGCTGGCTTTCTGAGAATACGAAATGCTGACAATCCTCTCGATTCAAGTGCGGTTCATCCCGAGAGTTACCATGTTGTTGAGAAGATGGCGAAGGATCTCCGCTGTGAAGTAAGGGAACTTATAACAAACGAAAGCAAGCGTAAGGAAATCAAACTGGAAAATTATATTACACCTTCAGTCGGATTGCCCACCTTAAAGGATATACTGCAGGAGTTATCAAAGCCCGGACGGGATCCGCGATCAAAAATAAAGGAATTCAGCTTTGCCGATATCCATTCAATGGAGGATCTCGTTCCCGGAATGATCGTCCCCGGAATTGTAACAAATGTTACAAAATTCGGTGCATTCGTTGATATCGGTATCAAGCAGGACGGGCTGGTTCATATATCAAACATGAGCAACACATACGTTTCCGATCCATCAAAGATCGTCAAGCTTCATCAGCATGTAATGGTTAAAGTACTCGATGTCGATATTGAAAGAAAACGGATCCAGCTTTCGATGAAAGGTGTCGATAAAAAATGAAAATCAGGATAACAGATTTCCAGGCCGGATTACAGCCTTCAATCACTCGATGCCTATCAGCTCCCTGAGTTCATCGATATGATTCTCATAAATCCCCCGGGGACCGGTGCTGTGCTTTTTGCATAGTGATGCCGCATAACCCACGGCAACTCCCATCTGACCAGTGGTATGCATCACCCTCGGCCCTCCAAGTCCCACATGGGAACAGCTGAAGCATCTTCCTGCCATGAAAAGGTTGCCAATATTCTTTGAATAAAGCGACCTGTAGGGTATAAAATAATGATCCACCTTATAATAAAGGGCTTCCGAAAGAAAATCCGGTTTGGTGCTGTCGGTTTCAATCTGCTGATAGTGGACATCGACGGTTCGCGTTTCCATAGCCACAGCATCAGGGAATCCGGTCATGTTCCTTTCGTCATTGAATGTATAGATGTAATCGCCCGTAAGCCGTCTCGATTCTCTTTTGCCGACAAGGTGTCCAACCCATTCCAGTCCCAGATTTGCGTTTTCCTCATCCTTTTTTGCATTGCTGAACGATCCGTAAATAGCCTTGAGCATGTGGTCGCGAATATATTCGGCATCATCTATCTGATGAAGGTCATTATGCGAGAACTCCCAATTCCACGTACCTGTTGTGGCTGAGTAATCACCTGCAGCATCCATTGCCCAGGGAACATCCGGAAATGACACAGGGATTCCCGCATCATAGGTCCTCCAGAGCACCGATGATCCCATTACCTTGTTGTCGGCTTCGGCAGGACTCCAAAGCTCACCGTGTTCAACCCAGTTTTCGTTATAGGTTGCGGAATCCTCTCTGCCGTACATGTATTCGGCGCCTGCCCAGTAGCCAATCCAGCCGTCGCCCGTGCAATCGGCGAAAAGCGGGGCAGAGAATCGCATCCGTTCTCCTGTGGCGGTTTGTCTTGCGTCTATTGAGGTGATGATTCCGTTGCTTGTATTCGCTGTGTATGCCCGCCAGTTCAGAAATAGCTTAATGTTGTCGTATCGGGCCATGTTTGTATGCCTCTTAGTGTCGTCCTTTGCAGCATCGGGCGATCCGTTGGGCCACCATACAGTGTTAAGCATGCTTATTATCCTGTCCGATTTCCAGGTTATTCCCTCGGTGTGCACTCTTATCTCGCTGCTGGCATTACCCCCCAGAACCGGCCTGTCGTGAACGATCGCAACATGCAGCCCCTGTTCAGCGGCTGCAATTGCCGCAGCACATCCCGCAATTCCTCCGCCTGCTATGACAAGATCAAACTCAGCTGATTTTTCCGGTATCTCAGCTTCGCCATGAAGCTTTTTCCTCCATATTGACAGTTCATCCTTTCCGGCCGGCGGCTCCGTTTTTTTCGTACTAAGGTAAATAGCATCGCACCTGCCCTCAAAGCCTGTAAGGTCCTTCAGTTCAAACTTTACCTCAGGATCCCTGATCACGACTTTTCCGGCATACTGCCAGTGCCATGTCTCACTGCCTGTTCCAAGAACGCTTTCAAGCTCATTGCCATTGACGGCAAGCTTAAATCTGCCGGGAGCCTCCCAGTTACCTTCAGCCCAGTTCTTCGTTCTCACCCAGACATGGTATTTCCCTGCAGCCGGAATTGTAACGCTGGTGGATGCATCCTCCACCGGATTTCCCAGGCCGTGGGCAAGAAGATAGGGTGATCCCATCTGCTCTGTAAACTGCGGATCGACAAACCAGCTTCCCTTTTCCCTGAACGACTCGGCTTCAACAAGCAGCTCGTTGTGCTTGTCTTCGCATGAGGTGGTTAAGGCAAGCAGAAAAATCAGGGGAGGGATAAAGAACTTCATAGCTCAATTGTGTTAATTCATTGCCGGGGCCGGAATCATTCTGTTTGCCGGAGCGGCGTTTCTTTCCACTGCTGGTTTCACAGGCAGCCGCGCATCCCTCATGGCGGCATTGTATGCAAAGGATGCCGTTATTATTGCATTATGACGCAGATCATCCAGCGACAGCCTTTCCCAGGTGTCCATCACCGTGTGGTAACCGCGGCCATATTCTATCTCGTCCTGAATAAACTGAAATGCCGGAAGACCTAATCCGTCAAATGTCTGATGATCAGTCCCTCCGGTATTCCTTATTGTAACTGTGGCGGCTCCCATGTCCTCAAATGGTTTGAACCACTCTTCAAATATTGGTCTGGCCATATCATTGCCCTGGAGGTAAATACCCCTGTATTTTCCGCTTCCGTTGTCCATGTTGAAATAGGCGGCAAACTTATCATAATCGGGCTTATGAGCCCTTGTCTGCATGTCGGCAAGGTATTTATCTGCATATCCGCGCGATCCGAACAGACCTTGCTCCTCACCGCCCCATAGCGCAACCCTGATTGTCCTTCTGGGCGAAACTCCCAGACTTTTCAGTATCCTTAGAGCTTCCATCATCACAATGCACCCCGATGCATTGTCTGCCGCACCCGTTCCTCCATGCCAGGAGTCTATATGGGCTCCGATCAGCACCACCTCATTTTTTAACAGCTTGTCGGTTCCCGGAATTTCTCCGATAACGTTGTAAACCTTCGGACTGTCAAAGAACCTGTTGCTAATTTGAATTTCCATTTCAACGGCCACGTTCTTCCTGATCAGTCTTTCCATCCTTCCATGAGCTTCGACCGGCAGATTCAGTTCAGCCACCGGTTCCGGATCACCTGCCTTATAGCTGGCGCCATTTGAGCGGGGTACATTAAAGGTTCCCGAGCTTGTAAGTATCACGGCAGCTCCCTCGGCCTTTATGAGTTCCATCAGTTTGGTTCTGAGTGCCCTCTGGGCCATGTACTGAGCATAATCACCCGTGATCATCCTGCGCCCCTGGCGTGAATCAGCCATGGCAAGCTGTTCCAGTTCCTCTTCGGTATACCTGCTTGCAAGCGGTTCATAGCTTACCTGGTATTCCGAGGTCGAAGGCATCATCACTATCTTTCCGCTGATTTTACCTTTGTACTTTTCAATATCCGTTTCACTTATTACATCAAGCAAAACAATCTCCGACTTCACTAATCCCGGGGTGCTCCCTGTCCAGGCAACCGGGTTGCATGCAAAATTTGCATAGTAGGGTGAGGTCATGGCAGCGTATGTCTTCAGATTGTCCCATCCTCCCCGGCTGAAATTCCCTGCTTCCTCTATCCTTACATTCTGAAAACCCAATTCCTCCATCTTCTTTTTTGCCCATTCATTTCCCCTGGCTCCGCCGGAGGATCCTGTAAGCCTCGGTCCGGCAAAATCAGTAAGACCCCAGGCCAGATCTTCCATGGCTGAATTCCTGGTGCCTTCCTGCTTGATCTTGTAAATCATCGTCAGATCGGCTTTCTCGGTCTGTGAAAATAATGATACAGGCAGCAACATGAGAAGCCATGCCCCGATGATAAGTCTTTTGATTTTCATTTGGTTGTCGTTAGGGTTATTAGTGAACTCAAATGTAGAAAAAAGAAAAACAGAGTGCGGACATGAGGGATATTTTAACAATAGTTAACGTTAGTTTGACCTTCCGGGTCTTTGCCGGACTGATCCTATCCGCTGATAATAAGGTCTGTTTTCTCCAATCTGGTTTACCCCCCTGCACCCCTTTACTTGGTTTACCCCCCAACCCCCCCTAAAGGGGGGTTAAAGAACTAACAATTAGCAATATAGATTTCAAGGATAATCCATGCTCTAATATCTTTCAGTTTTCTTGCCAAAACCTAATGCAGGGCTCTTGATTTAATTTGTCAGACTGCATAAGTAATTGTAATTCAGTAGACAGAAGCCCCCCTTTAGGGGGGGTGGGGGGTGGAACAAGCAGGGGTGACATGGGATGAACATACCGATAAATGAGATATCCTGAATTCCATGCGAAACATCCCTGATGCTCATTTTTTCTTAATTTTGACATCCGTTATCTGACTTTAATACTTAACATGATTTACCCCGAAAACTTTGAAAATAAGATAGGATTTGACAGGATCAGACAGCTTGTTTCCGAACACTGCCTTAGTGAAATGGGCCGGGAGAAGGCTGAACTGATAAGGTTTGAAACAGATCATGATATTATTTCCTTCAACCTGTCGTCCACCTCTGAATTCCAGAAGATTCTCAGGTTTGAGGACTATTTCCCTTCAGAACATTACTATGACATCTCGGTTTCGCTCAACAAAATAAGGATACTGGGCTCATTCCCCGAGGTCTTTGAAGTCTTCGATCTTAAAAGATCCGTGGAAACCGTAAAGGAGGTGATAGCCTTTTTCAAAAAGAAGGAAGACAGGGACTATCCTTCACTTAAATCCATTTGCGGCAAGGCAAAATTCTACCCCTATGTACTTAATGCGGCCGATAAGATAATAGATAAGGAAGGAAGAATACGCGACAATGCTTCACCAAGGCTCAGGGAGATCAGAAATGACATTATTCAGAAGGGCCTCCTGGCTTCCCGCAGGCTCTCTTCAATTCTGAAACAGGCACAGTCCGAGGGTATAGTGGATGCTGACACTGCTGCATCTGTCCGCAACGGCAGGGGTGTGATCCCGGTAAATACTTACGACAAGAGGAAGATCAGGGGATTGATCCACGATCAGTCGGCATCAGGAAAGACAGTGTTCATCGAGCCTGCTGAAATCGTCGAAATAAATAATGAGATAATTGAACTGGGCTACGAGGAGAGGAGGGAAATTGTCAGGATTCTCACTGCTTTTGCCGACGATATCCGGCCTTACATCGACGATCTTATCCAGGCAAATGATTTCCTCGGCGAAATTGACCTCATCAGGGCAAAGGCCCTTCTGGGGAATCGTCTCGGTTCGATAATGCCAGTTATTTTACGAGGTCCTTTTATCTCGTGGAGAAATGCCGTTCACCCGCTCCTGAATATTACCTTCAGCAAACTCCGTGGAAGGAAAGTAGTGCCTTTGAACATTTCTCTCGACGACAAAAACAGGATCATCCTCATATCAGGACCAAACGCCGGAGGAAAATCAGTCTGCCTGAAGACCGTAGGATTACTTCAGTACATGATTCAGTGCGGTCTGACAATACCCGTTGATGAAGGATCTGAATCTGGAATCTTCAATGACATTTTCATCGATATAGGCGATGAACAGAGTATCGAAAACGATCTCAGCACTTACAGTTCTCACCTTATCAGCATGAAGCATTTTGTGAAAAATGCCTCGGGAAAATCACTTATCCTTATCGACGAATTCGGAACAGGAACCGAACCTGTTATCGGAGGTTCAATAGCCGAGGCCATCCTTGGCGAATTCAACGATTCGGGTGCCTACGGGGTTATAACAACTCACTATACAAACCTGAAGCACTTTGCAAGCCTTACTGAGGGAATAGTCAATGCCGCCATGCTGTTCGATCACCACCTTATGCAACCTCTGTTCCAGCTGAGCATCGGCAAGCCCGGAAGTTCATTTGCTTTTGAAATTGCAAGGAAGATAGGACTGCCGGAGGAGATCCTTAAGAAAGCTTCTGAAAAGGCTGGGGTGAAGAATGTTGATTTTGACAGGAACCTGAAGGATATAGCCCGTGACAAGAGATACTGGGAAAACAAGCGGCAGGACATACGCCAGCACGAAAAGCGGCTTACTGAGCTGATTGCCCAGTACGAAGAGGAAATGGCAGGTGCAAAAAACCTCAGGAAGGAGATAATTTCAAAGGCCAGAACAGAAGCCGGATCGATACTGGGCGAAACAAACAGGATGATAGAAAATACTATCCGCCAGATCCGTGAAACTCAGGCCGAAAAGGAGAAAACCAGGGAGGCACGTCAAAAGCTCGAGGAGTTCAGGGAACAAGTCGGAAAGGAAACTCAGCCACCGATCATCCCTTCCGAGGAAAAGATGGTGCAGCTCGCAGGAAAAGCGAAGAAGCTAAGATCGGGTAGCGAAGACCCGGTTAGGAAGGAACCGCCTGGTAAGGAAATTCCCCTCAGGGAGGGCGATACAGTAAGAATGACCGATACAATGGCCTGCGGTGAGATTATCAGGATAGAGGAGGGGATGGCCCGGATCGAGACCGGAAACATGAAGATACTGGTCCCTCTTGAAAAGCTTGAGAGAATAAGCAAGGCTGAATTCAGAAAGAGCATCAGGACCGAGCGATCCGTAACCGGAGCTGACCCGGTCATACAGTATCGGAAGCTCGACTTCAAGCCCGAAATAGACATCCGCGGCGTAAGGGGGGAGGAAGCACTGAACCAGGTAAGGGATTTCCTCGACACCGCCACAATGATCCAGCACCGGAACCTGAGGATCCTTCACGGAAAAGGCAATGGCATCCTGCGTCAGCTTGTGAGGGAGTACCTTTCGACAATGAATGTCGTAAAATCCTTCCGCGATGAACATGTTGAAATGGGAGGATCGGGAATAACCGTTGTGGAGATGGATTTCTAGACGTTGTGCCCTGAGCCCAGAGCCCTGCGCCTTTCTCATAACTCATGATCAGTCACAAAAAAAAAGGGACCTCCGAACCGGTCCCTTTTTTCTGTCCATAATTTCCATTCTTTTCAATACAGCTTAACCGAACCATAGCTTGACCGGACGTAGACTTTTGCGAGAGGAGTACTGTCGCTTCCTACAATTCCGGATATTTCACTTGAGGTATTCTCTACTATCCTGCGCTGATGACTGAAATTATTCTCATCAAACCTAAGCTCGCCATAGGATGTCCTGGCATCAAGTTCATAATTTGCACCGCTTTCAATCCCGAGTCTGACACCGATATAGCGCGAATCGGTCTCTATTGATTCAAATCCTGCCGGGATATTTTCAACAGCAATTGATCCGTAGCCCCCGTCGAATTTGAGTTTTTTCGACAGTTTGCCAATATTGATGTCGGTGTAACCTGCATCGAGCACAAGATTGTTGATATTGTCGATAGTAAGTTTATCGTATTTGCATTCCGCAACAACCGAACTTGCTTTGTCAACGCTGATCTTGGAGTACTTGCTGTCGAGAAGAAGGGCCTGGCACTCATCAATAGTCAGGTCTCCGACATAGCGTGCAACAAGATCTATCCAACCGGCTGTTCCGATTTCAGCTTTTCCGTAGGCCACGCTTATTGTGCTGACAGGTATTTCATTCCCGCGAGTGAGTCTTTCAACCAGCAGATTCCCGTATTTGATGTCAATCTTTACAAGCCCGTCCACTTTCTCAATCTCGGAATTTCCATACCTGTTAACCAGGTTGAAGTTGATCCTCGAAGGCATGTTAACCGTGTAATCGATGCTGAAGCGCCTTGATCCGCCTCCCCAACCCGAAAAGTTGAATTTTTCGTCAATTACGGTGCGGGCCTTGAGCATGTCACCTTCCTCGCTGAATGCCACATCGATATAGTCCAGATACCTTTGAGCCCTTTCGCGATTCGGAAATTCAACAGTGACCTTTACGTCAACAGTAATCCTGTCCTGGTCCGACGTTTCAACAATGACCTTGCCATACTTGTTGTTGATGTCGAGAGTTGTATTTGCTCCTGCTGTCCATTCTTTGTGAAACTCCTTGGAGAGCTCCTGGGAGATAAGTCCAGGCGAGGCAAGGATAAGGCAGACGAGCAGTAGTGATCCCGTTTTAAATGCTTGTCTTTTCATTGTCTGTGTCGTTTAGATTTTCATTCCTTATGGCTTTCAGCTGATTCACTATGTACGACATTACTTCCACTTTCGTCTGGTAATGTTCTATCATGGCGTTTATTATTCTTTCATCGTTTGGATTGGCTTTCAGATCCTTCTGGAGCTGTACGTACACTGAATCCATGCTTCTCAGTTCGCTCAAAAGCGCTTTTTTCTGTTCCGGGCTGTTTTTCAGATCGACTTCAGTAAGCTCGCTTTCCATCAGAATTACCTGGTGTGCGTAATAGTTCTCAACTTCCCTGTACTGCGGGGAAACATCACTAAGACTCATCCTGTCCCTGTCGGTCCTCAGGAAATGATCCCACGTCCAGAGTGATGAGAGTGTAACCAGCAGGGTAACCACAGCAGCCTTAAGAAGATACGGAACGATGCTTCTTTTGACCACCAGAGGTTCACATCTGATCTCCAGTTTCCTGTGAAATCTTTCAAAGTGTCCGTCCGACGGCTCGGCGCTGTCGAAGAACTCCCTGTTGTTTCTGATTATGTCTTCTATATTTTTCATTTTCTTAATTTTTTCATTTTTTCTTCATCTCGGCAATCAGCTTCTGCTTTGCCCTTGAGAGCTGCGATCTCGAAGTGCTGCTTGAGATTTCAAGTATCTCGGCAATTTCATCGTGATCGTAACCTTCCAGCAGATAGAGCGAGAGAATGATCCTGTACCCGTCAGGCAGTCTGTTGATTGCTTCCTTCACCTCCTCGACCTTTATGTCGAGCTCCTCTTTCCGTACAATGTCTTCACTGCTCTCATCCCTTATCCCTACATGCAGCTCAATGTCTTCAAAGATCGCTTTTCTTCTGCTCAGGGCATCGAGCGAGCGGTTGATCACTATTCTCTTCAGCCATGCTCCGAAACTTACGGTGCCTGAGTACGTATCAATCTTTTCAAAGGCCGACAGAAACGATTCCTGCATAATATCCTCCGCTTCCATCGTATCGTTCACAATTCTAAGACTCGTGTTGTACATCGCTTTATAGTACAACTTGTAAATCTTGAACTGGGCTTTCTGGTCGCCAGTCTTGCATCCATCCAGGAGATCCTGGTGCAAGTTCCGGAATGCTGCTTCTGCATTTGCCATTTTCGAGTAGAGGCTGGTTTTTATACTTGTAGCTGCACCCACTGTCTTCCATTATTTCCAATGAAAAGACGGCAGGGTTGTTTTATTGCTGCATTGAATTTATGAATTTTTGGAGATTTTCATTAAAAAAAGCAAGATTATTCCTTGTGTTACTTCTCCCGATGAATAATCGAGCTCTGACCCAAACATGCTATGCGGTATTGAAAATATTATTAATGTTACGGCTGCTGCCAGCAATGTGTAAACCCGTGTATCCCTTTTTTTGTTCATTACCACTGCCAGTATCCAGAAAAGCAGTGCTATAAGTGTCTTGTTGTCAGTCAGATCCCAACCAAATGGCACTCCTGTCCAGAATTCACCGAACGCAAATTTCTGAACAGCAGGGCCAAGTATCATTCCTCCTGCTATAAGAGTGATGAGGGTCCATACCGAATACTTCCTGAAGGCAGGAAGGTTGAAAAGAGCCATAAGACCCGCCACGTTCGCAAGAAGCATGGCAAGGAACATGAAAATTATATGGGGTGTCAATATGTATGAGGGGACGGCTCCCTTGAACCTTATTACCACCGGTGTTTCCTTCAGGATGGTTGTGGTCCCCTTTGAATCAGTCAGTTCAAGGTAATACTCGATTTTTCCGGCTGGCGGCTGCTGCGGAACAGCGGCGTATAATCCCTTTTCCTCCGTAATGCCGAATACCTTGTTCATCAGCATCGAATTGACAGGGTATACCTTATATACAAAATCACCTGAGCTGAACTCTTCCCCTGTCCTGTATCTCCTGTAAAAGAGCCTGGCTTTTACCGCAGTGTCGGTGATCGCCAGCCTGACCTCTGGTCTCTCGTCAAGTCCCAGACTCCTTACCAGCCTTACCTTGACCATACTGTCATTTACTGTCAGGAAGGTATCACGCGGATTGGTAGGTCCTGTTTTCCTCTGGTAATATGCTGCCCCGAGGGTTATTATGATGGCCAGGATCCATAAAATGGTCTTCTTCATGGAGAACTGATTTATGTCTTAGACGTAATAGTGCTACAATTGTATCAGAAGAACTTCTTTTTTCCCGTTTCGCAATATCTCAACGCTGATTGTTTCCCCATGTTTAAGCTGACCCATCCGGTACATGTAATCCTGGATGTTATTGATTGATTTGCCGTTAATGGCTGTGATTATGTCCCCTTTCTTCATGCCTCCCAGGGCAGCCGGCTTACCCGGTGTTACCAGGTCGGCGCGAAGTCCGTTCTTGACATTACCGGCAAAATCGGGCATTATCCCCAGGGTGACTCCCTGCCTTCTCATGGTCCTGACGGCTTCCTGCTTTGGTCCCGCTTCGGTGAAGGCAAGCTTGCTGTCGTTGTTGGCAAGCTTCTCTGCAACATTGTAAATAATATCTGATACACTTGCCATTCCCTGATAATTAAGCTTTTCCCAGGTGTCGGAAGGTGTATGGTAATCGAGATGAGCTCCGGTTGTAAAGAAAAGAACCGGAATGTCCTTGCCGTAGAATGCCGAATGGTCAGATGGCCCTGATCCTTCTTCCGACAATGAAAGATTGATTGAATTTATGTCAACAAGTGAGACAATCAGATCCTTCAGAATGGGGGAGGTGCCGATACCTCCGACCTGCAGGGAACCCGAATCCCTCAGCCTGCCAACCATATCGAGGTTGATCATTGCATTGACCTTTGACAGGTCGACCGGCGGATTCTCTGTAAAGTATTTTGAACCAAGAAGTCCTGACTCCTCACCTGAGAAACCTGCAAAAATTATGCTTCTCCTGTTGCCATTATCTGTGAGGGCAAATTTCTCGGCTATCTCGATAAAGCCTGCTACGCCCGAGGCATTATCGTCGGCACCATGATGAACGGCAACCGTGTCGCCCGCACGGCTCGATGAGCCTCCCATGCCAAGGTGGTCATAATGACCTCCGATTATCAGATACTCATCCTTAAGATTTTCATCTTCTCCGTTGAGAACCATAACAACGTTCCTGGTGGCGTTAAGTGCAACTGTTACTTCTGATCCGGCATTCACTTCCACTCCTGTTGCAAAACCGGTGCTCTTATGTGAGATGTTTATTTCCGTTTCCAGACCAGCTGTAGTTTTGCCCTTTGCTGAAAGTATCCTGTCGGCGACGTTCCTTTTTATTCTCAAAACCGGGATGCCTACAGACCAGGCTTCGTTCGACAGGCTGCTGAAGGTGTCGCTGTTGTCATTTACGGGCCCTGATACCATGAGAACACCGGCGGCCCCCATGTCTTTAGCAAGCATGGCCTTATCCCTGTCACCGTTAAAGGGTATGAATCCGCTGACGGAAAGGTTGGGCTCCGGATCGCCCCTGAGCAGCAGCACCCATTTCCCCTTTACATCAACGTCACGGTAATCATCCCAGTTAATGCTGTCATTGCTGATCCGGAATCCGTAACCGGCAAAGACAACTTCTGAGGCGAGTTCAGCAGTTTCGCTGAAGGAGAATGGAGAAATATCAGCCTCCGGATCAAAGGATTGGCCTGCGACTGAAAGAAAATTCCTTTTCCCGGCGGCAACTTTGTCCGACACTTTAAACCGCTGGAATCCGTCTCCGGTCAGCGGTTCGAGTCCGGCCATCTGAAGCCTGTCCCTGATATATACTGCAGCCAGACTGTCTCCTTCGGTCCCTGTCATCCTACCTTTAAGTTCGTCGGATGAGAGGAACCTGACATGATCCTCCAGCTCTTTCGGATAAATATTCTTTGATATGCTGCTGTTGCACGACCAGGCGGCAATTGCAGCCAGAAGTATTGCAAACTGAAATGTCCTTATTGTCACAAATTGATGTTATTCAAATAGTTTAAATGCTTCCTTTATAAGACCTATTGCCTCCATAAGCTGGGCTTCGGTGATTACGAGGGGAGGAGCAAAGCGGATAATGTGCTCGTGAGTCGGCTTGGCAATGACACCCTTGTCCTTCATGGCAAGGCAGACATCCCATGCAGTCTTTCCGTTCTTTGGCCTGATGACAACGGCATTGAGCAGACCTTTTCCTCTGACAAGCTCGACCATATCGGATTTAATTCCTTTCATTTCGCTGCGGAAGATCTTCCCAAGTCTTTCTGCATTCTCAGCCAGCTTTTCATCCTTGAGCACCGAGAGCGCGGCAATGGCAACCTTTGCTGCAACAGGATTGCCTCCGAAGGTAGATCCGTGTTCGCCGGGCTTGATTGTAAGCATTATATCATCATCGGCCAGCACTGCTGAAATTGGCATCAGGCCGCCGGAAAGAGCTTTGCCCAGGATAAGAATATCGGGCCGCACTCCTTCATGGTCGCATGCGAGAAGCTTTCCTGTGCGGGCAAGCCCGGTCTGGACTTCATCGGCAATGAAGAGGACATTGTGCTTCTTGCAGAGATCATATGACTTTTTTAAATATCCTTCGTCGGGAACAAATACACCGGCTTCACCCTGGATAGGCTCCACGAGGAATCCTGCCACATCCGGATCCTGCAGTGCGTCTTCAAGTGCCTTGAGGTCATTGTAAGGTATTGTGATGAATCCGGGGGTGAAGGGTCCGTAATCGTTTCTTGCATCAGGATCGGTCGACATCGAAATGATTGTGATCGTCCTTCCATGGAAATTACCCTCGCAGCAGATTATCTTTGCATTTCCCTGGGCGATACCCTTCTTCTTGTAGGCCCACTTGCGGCAGAGCTTGAGAGCAGTTTCATCAGCTTCAGCTCCGGAGTTCATCGGAAGAACCTTGTCATAGCCGAAATAGCGGGTCACAAACTCCTCATACTCGCCAAGTACAGAATTATAGAATGCCCTTGAAGTCAGAGCAAGTTTCCTGGCCTGAGCGACCATGGCATCCACTATCCTTGGATGGCAATGCCCCTGGTTCACTGCAGAATAAGCTGAAAGAAAATCGAAATATCTCTTTCCATCAACATCCCATACAAATGCTCCTTCGCCTCTGTCGAGAACTACAGGCAGCGGATGATAATTGTGAGCTCCATACTTGTCTTCCCGGTTAATATAATCCTGTGAATTCATGTTACTGATAATTAGTTAGTTATATTATTTCCAAAAATAAGATACAATTTTACAAAAGCTTTTTGTCATTTCCAAAACATTGAAATTCTATCCGTCCCTCCGTCTTTCGCCTCACGCCTCACTCCATCTCCGGCCTCAGCCTCCTCGTCCTTTCAACCGCCTGTTCATGCCTCCACTTCTCAATATTGGCCGAATGCCCCGAAAGCAGTATATCCGGAACCTTCCATCCCATGAATTCCGCTGGTCTTGTATAGACAGGCGGAGCAAGAAGATCATCCTGGAACGAATCGGAGAGTGCCGACTGCTCATCACCAAGCGCTCCGGGAATAAGCCTTACCACCGCATCAATAATTACCGCAGCCGGGATTTCTCCGCCCGAGAGCACATAATCGCCGATAGAAATCTCACTTGTAACGAGATGATCCCTTATCCTCTGGTCTATCCCTTTATAGTGACCCGCAAGGATAATTATATTGTTCTTAAGTGAAAGTGAGTTGGCTTTCTTTTGCGTCAGCTTCTCACCATCAGGCGAGGTGTATATTATTTCGTCGTAGTCCCTCTCTTTCTTAAGCTCTTCGATTGCCTTGTAAACCGGTTCAATCATCATCACCATCCCGGCGCCTCCTCCAAAGGTGTAGTCGTCGACGCTCCTGTACCTGTCGGTGGCATAGTCGTGAAGGTTGACGATATTTATTTCCACAAGCCCCTTGTCCCTGGCTCGCTTAACAATCGACCAGTTCAGCGGACTGTGAAGTAATTCGGGCAGAACGGTAAGAACATCAATTCTCATTCAATTTCGTTTGCTCAAAATTAAATAAAAAGCACAGAATCGCAGTATTTAAATCCGCCTGCAGGGGGAAAGTTGAATTCTCCACCTTAGAATTCAAAATGCGTGTAGTTAGTAGTCAGAATTCCAGATGTATTAAAAGTAGTAATCGAGGTAGTGAAGAATATTGATAATTTCATTATGAGTGTTGAGTCTGCCGGTTGCATTATTCCTGATATATTTCCTTATGACATCAGATTTATCAGGATAAGCTTTGCAAAGTGAATGAACGTTGAGTTTCTTAAATACAGATAATCCGGAATGAGATCTGATGAAATATACAGGCTGCTCAATGTAAATATCCCTCATTGAAATTTTACCATTGACTGAATAGTTTTCCTTGCGTAAAAAAAACTTTGAATGGTAAATGAATAATTTGATCTTGTTAAAATCGATTTCCTGCAGAAAGCATAAAGCTGAATCACCTGCAAAGTCTTTTTTGATTTTCATTCTCCTGAAAATCACGGTTGTGTCACCTCTGAACTCATTGAAAAGAAAACCTTTTACTGATTCCTTATCCACTTTTATCACATTATTCAGGATTGGTTCTCTCCAGAAAAGTTCATCGGTCAAACCATTGTATCTCAGAAAGACATTACCGATTTTGCCACCTGACTCAAGCAACAGATCACCTTCGATCCAATCAGGATTAAGGTAAGTGTCGGATTGCAAATCTCCTTTGTACAATTCACCAACGACATATTGATATGGGATTTGCTGAACCCCGGCAAACTCGTTCTGCCTCACCTGCCCTGATAACTGGGCAGCGATCAAAAATAATGCTGATATGATAATGTATTTGATTTTCACCGATTATTTTGCTTTTACAGTTATTGTAGCAGAACCTGCAACAGGAAGGCCGCTTTTGGTAAGGCCCTGAACATTTATAACATAGTCACCCTGAATGTCCGATGAGCAGACAGTAAAATCCATTTTGCTTCCATGAGGTCTGAATTCCGGTTCCCAGAAAAGTACATTTCTCAGATCGGGATAATGTGAAGTTAGGTTTGCAGGATTAAAATGCTTTGGTTTGGTAAAACATATGCTTTCATCAACTTGTGTTTGTCTGAAAGGTTGGGAAAAACTGATGTTTTTTATTGCATCGTTCTTGCTAGCCACGTTAAGTATTCCATTGAAATATAACCTGTTAAAATACCTGACATTAGGAACGGTTTCAATATACTCGATATCGTTTGAGCCAAGCTCAATGATCTGATCCACATTGTCGATCGGGACTCCATCGAGGAATATCAGGGGTTCTTCATCCGAAACAATCTGATACTGGAGAGAGGGAAAACTGGCTGAATATGAGCCGTTGTTTTTCCTTATCCTGAGACCAGGTATGATCTCCCGCGATAATTCAAAAAAATCATTAAGCTCAATATAATCTGACGGATAGATAGTTGGATAAGTTTTAAAATAAACTTCAGGAGGTAAATGATCTGAATAAAAAGTTTTAATTGTGTCTGGTTTAGCCTCTGATCCGTAATATCTTGCAACCTGTCCTGTCTTAACAGCTTTTTTAATGCACTCCCTGACATAATGCCCGTTAAAATCCCGGGTCGGCTGGAAAGGTTCTTTCATAGCATATCTTGAATCCAGGGTGATTTGAGCATTTGCCTTGCTTCTTAGCTTCAGAAAGATCTCTTTGCCTTCATACCAGGGATCCAGGTATAAGCAGAACTTACCCGATGAGTCAGCCCTGGTATACTGAAGATTCGCAACCGTATCAATTGCGGACACAAAGATTGTGTGACTCTCAGGAGGTGATGAGAAATTGCTTCCTGTCTTAAATAATCCTGGTTCGTCTGAGACTATTCCCTGAATTACAGATCTGCCGGACTCCATTTCGTAAGTAAAACCAGAGTCATTGTAACGTGTCTGGCTTTGATCTTGCGGTTGATTTGAGAATAAATCCGTAATTGACGGAACCGGTTGTGAATAATCGATTACCTGGCTGACTGAAATTGAAAGAGATAAAATTTCATCAACAGGCGTCTCCCCCGGCTCAATTGTAAATGTGATTTCATCTCTTCTTTCATAAATGCTTTTGTCAGTCAGGATTCTAAGATTCTGTTGTCCGGGATTTATAACATTTGAGCTTTCATTTGCTCCTGAAGATTTTAAATTTTTCTCTGAGAAATAGACGACTTCATCATCAAACCTGTTTGCAATTATTATTTCTTTTCTGAAGATTGTTTCGGGACGATTTCGCATGAAGTTCGTAAAGCAGACTATCTGATAAAATCCTGTTTTTAATGTGTCGGCAAGCTTAATTGAGCCATAGGATACACCATCAATTATTTCTAACCTTGAATGTGAAATAACTTCAGATTTTTCATCCCGGATGATGAAATATGCAAATCTGCTTGAATCTGAGCTATCAGATTTCAGGTACATCTTATAATAGAGGTTATCACCGGCTACGTAGAAATTACGGTCAGTATGAAGATAAACCGTTTCAGATTTCACTAAACCGGAAGCCGGATTCTCCGTAATGGAAAATCCTGGGATTAACATAAAACATATTATTACAACCAAATTCGTCATCTTGCAGTTCTTTATTCCCCGGGTTAAAATATCCAGAACGGAGGTTTCTCATTAACCAGGCAACCATCAGGAAAGCCCGGGTTAATGCAGGGTGTTTGTCTTACCGGAACCTGGTCGGTTGAAGGATTTTTAAGTCCTACCTTATAGGCTGTATTATTTAATGCAGAAACTTCAAAAAAACCGAAAGCTGACTTGTCGGGATCCGAGATACATTTTATATTACCCTCCATCCTGACCGAAATTGGATCAAAGAGTTTGCCTTCAGCAGTAATCTGGTCTTCGATCTTTTGATAGTACATGTAAGCATCATCATTAAGTGAATAAAGATCTATATACATCAACCTGCCGGAAATGTTATAAACCTTCCTCTCGCCTGTCGGTATGCCGACTGAAGTAATATCCGCCTGTAAAGATCCCGGCCAATATACTATTCCCTCTGTATATGTCAGGTTATCAACAAAATAAATTGACTGATTTTCAATTGAGTCAGAACTTTTGCCTGTAGGGGAGGCCAATATCACTTCTTTCATTCTATTATCCAATTGCCAGCAATAAAAAATATACATAGGCGGATCGATACCGGGCGGTGGGATGAATAAAGAATAGGTATACAATTTAAACAGTTCCACATCAATCCTGAATCCGGGAAGTTCAGCTTTTCTTCCATCAATATTTAAAAGAATTCTGGCGCCGGTAAGCTTTCGTAAAACCTGGTTAAACCTGCTGATATACTCCTGATAATCATTTATTGCATAAACTGAATCCGGCTCAAATTCAGTTTCCATCTTCTGGGGTGTCGATTCATAAACATCTCCCTCGTTTGTTTCTATTCTTAAAACGTATGAGTCTCCGGGTTTCGCAGTGAATATTGAGGCATCAGAAATATAATCGCCATCAGCCGTTTCCATAAAGTAAAATTCTGCCCCGTTATTATCGGTTACCGATACTCTTGCATTACTTATGGGTTCTGTTCCCCCCGATGAATAGAATTGAGATGCATAGTTAAGTTTGATATGATAACTGGCTGCCCTGTTTGTTATAAGTCCGTCAACTACCAGTATCTTTTCATCGTTATACAGTTCGGTAGTATATGGTTTGTAACAGGAAACCATCAGTATGCCGGTAAGTAAAATCAATATCCTGGTTTTGTTACTCATCAGAAGGAAAAGTTATAAGTCAGGGTTGGCAATGGTCTGCCAATAATGTAAAGCATATAAGTGTCATAAATCCGGAATTGGCTGTCAACCATGTGTTCCTCTTTCTTGTAAAACACAGAATAGGGATTCCGGCGGCCATAAAGGTTAATTATTGAAAAGGTCCAGCTTCCCTTGTACGACTTTTTGATTTTAAGTGATTTGTCGTAAGTTAAGGATACGTCAAGTCTGTGATAGTCAGGCAATCTGTATTTATTCCGGTCGGAAAAGTAAATCAGCTGATATCCCCTGTAGTCATATTTCAGTTCGGGCAGTGTAACAGGTCTTCCGGTACTGTAATTAAACGTTCCGGCAAGCCGCCAACGCCTCGAAATGTGGTAATTGAGGTTAATGACCAGATTATTCGGCCTGTCAAAGTTTGAAGCAAAGACACTGTTCTGGTTGATCTGTTCTTCCTCAAAGCTTCCGGTAGTTCTCTGAAGTGATCTTGAAAAAGTATAGCTGACCCAGCCTGTGATAGCTCCAGTGTTTTTCCTAACAAACACTTCTGCACCAAAATTGCTGCCATTTACATTCACCAGGGAGCTTTCAATATATGGATTCAATAAAATTACAGCACCGTTCTTATAGTCGATGGAGTTTGTAATCCGCTTGTAATAAACCTCCAGGGATGTCTCAATTGAATTATCCCCGAAATTCCTGAAATAACCAAGAGCAATGTGATCACATTTCAAAGGCTTATGATATTCTGAGCTTAGTTTCCAGATATCGCCCGGGGTCATAACTGAAGTGTTCGACACCAGGTTGATGTACTGGTGGATCCTGTTATAACTTAGCTTAAGTGATGATTTGTCTGAAAGGCTGTATTTGACCGATAACCTTGGTTCAACGCCGGCATAGGTCTTTATGATCTCACCGGAGGTATGATAAACCGAATCAACAACGGAAGCCGGAGTAAGCGGAAGACCAGGGTCATAGATATATGATTTGTGAGGGCCCAGGTAATTGTATACCGGAATTCTCAGCCCGGCATCGGCCGATATTTTATCTGATATGGAAAAATTATCACTGATGTAGAAAGCACTTTCAAGTGCCTGTTCTTTCTGCAGGGAAAATGAATTTACTTTTGAAGCAAGGCCTGCAGGATTTATTTCGCCGGGCATTATTCCGTAAAGGGCACTGTTCAGTCCGAATTCTATTTTGTGATCACTGGAAGGGAACCATGAAAAATTGAGTTTAAAATTATTATAAAGAAGTTTAGTATTGATTCTGTATGCTTCACGGGGACGAAGTGTGTCGGATTCTTCAATATTATAACTATAATTGCTGATACCCACGGCAAGATCAAAAAACAGGTCAGGAGAAAATGTGTGATTCCACCTTGCTGATGCAAGGAAGTTATCATAATTATATTTTGTGGATTTCGAGAATCCGAATCTGTCAAAGCTGTAATATGCAAACAGACTTATTTTATTTAAATGGTTTATATTATAGATCAGCATGGAGTTAATGTCATAGAAGTTTGCAGAACTGTTCATCAGGTCAACGTCGGGTACCTTATGAAGTAACCAGTTTGAATAAGAGGTCCTGGCACCTAAAAGGAAGTAACCTTTATCTCCTGTCAACGGAGTTTCAACATATATTCGGCTGTCAATGAGACCGATCCCTCCTTTTACACTGGTTTCGGTCTTATTTTCCGGCCCAAAAGTCATTTCAAGTACCGACGATGCCCTCTCCCCGAATCTGGAAGGTATTCCGGCTTTATACAATGTTACCCCTGATATACCGTCTGAATTAACAACAGATGTAAGGCCGAAGAGGTGTGAAGGATTAAACAGGGGAACATTTTCAAGGAGTATCAGGTTCTGATCGGCACTTCCGCCGCGGACGTTGAAGCCTGTGCCAAATTCACCGATAGTCTGGACACCCGGGAGAAGAGTTATGCTTTTTATGACATCATTTACACCCATTGAAAGGGGTAGCTCTTTCACCGACAACGCATCAAACTTAACATAGCTCATCTGTGTGCCGGAAATGTTAATGTCGGGTTTTTCCGCTGTAATGACAACTTCATTGAGCTTTATTGATTCAGGGTATATTGACAAACTTATATATCCATTGCTGAAGAGTTGCACTCTCCGGACAAGTTCGTCATAACCCATAAAGGAGATCATTAACGAATGAGAGCCGGCAGGAAGGGTTATACGGAATTCTCCGTTTTTATCAGTATTTGCACCGGTTTTCAGCCTGTCACAAATGACTGATGCACCAGGCAGCGGATTACCATTTGAACCGTCGGTGATCTTTCCGGAAAGTGTTACTCTGGAATACTTACCTGATTCCAGTGGATTTCCTATTCTTATCAGGTCCGGATCTTCCTGTTCGTCAGTATCGGAAACCTCTGGTGTTATAGGTGTGAAAAAGAAGGAAACAGAATCGATTGTAATTATTGAGTAATCCGTTTCTGATTCGAGCCGTTTAAGTACCTGAGAGAGGTTCAGTTGAAGCAGGGAAGGATTGAATACCCGCATTTTGAACCATTCAGGTTTGTAAAACAGGTTAATGTTGTTTTTTGACTGTATCTGGTTTGCCAGCTCTTCAAAGGATATGAATTGTACTTTATTAATATCCTGAGACTGAATTGTATTTGAAATTAATAGAAATATCAAACAACAAAAAGAAATGACAAATCTCATCCTACTAATAATCAATTTAATATACTCATGCCTTCTTTAATGAGGTGACAAATCCGGCCGCAATTTTCATGCCATCGTCATGACTTTCCGGAAACTCAAAAACAGAACTATTATTCTGTCCGGAGTGCAGCCGCCGGATTGTAACTGGCAGCTTTAATTGTCTGCGATATTATTGACAACCATCCTATAATCAGGGTGATAATGCTAGCAAGGATAAAAAACAACGGGCTTACGGGAATCCTGCTTGCAAACCCTTCAAGCCAGTAAACCGATCCGAACCAGGCTACAGGATAGGCAAACAACGATGAAAACAGAATGATAGAGAACATTTCCCTTGAAAGCAGGGCCAGTATGACAGGGGTCGAAGCTCCATAGCTTTTTCTTATTCCTATTTCCCTGGTTCTTTTACTGGTAATGTAGGTAACAAGCCCGATCAGTCCGACACATGCAATGAAAATGGCCAGAAGTGAAAAAATCAGAAATATCTTACCCGTTTTCATTTCCGATGAATAAAGGTTATCCCATTTGTCGGCGAAGAATTCATGCTGAAATGGCATGTCCGGAGTGAAGGTCTTCCATAGTTGTTCAATCTCAGAAATGGTTCCTTCGACGTTACTGCCTGACAAACGGATGGCTGCATACTGGTCGCCGCCTCCACCCCTGTTTACTGTGAAACATACCGGTCCGATTTCCTTATGCATCGATTCAATGTTAAAGTCCTTCATCACTCCGATTACCTTGTACCGGATCCATTCCTGTGGTCCTCCGGGCTGAAGGAGAAACTGACTCAAGGGATCCTTTAAACCCAGGAATCTGACTGCCGATTCATTAATGAGTATTGCGGTTGAATCGGTACCGAATTCCTTTGAAAAGTAACGTCCTTCGGCAAGCTGAACACCCAGGGCTTCAGGAAAACTAAAACTAACCTGTGCCTGGTTTATAAGATAGGTGTTCTTTTCAGGATCATCATCCTTGAAAAATGCATTGTTATTGAAGTTGGTTCCCGGGACCGATCTGGAGAATCCGGCTTTTTCAACACCCGGAATCTCAAGCACCTGAGCCCTGAAGGATTCCAGTTGCTGCCAGAACGCATCCGCCCGCCGCAAAATGATAAGGTTCTCCTTGTCAAATCCAAGGTCCTTCCTTGTAAGAAAATTCAGCTGGCGCGACACTATAATCGATCCGATGATTATAATTATGGAAACAGTGAACTGAAATACCACAAGGATGCCTCTGAGTCTCTTTGACATCGAGCCGGGATTCATAGTGCCTTTCAATACCGTTGAAGGATTGAATGAAGCCAGTACAAAAGCCGGATAAAATCCGGAAGCTGTTCCTACAAAAACTACCAGGGCAACCAATATGGAAATTCCCATAAAATTGTTTACGCTTCCAAGCGACAGATGTTTTCCGATAACCTGGTTGAATGATGGAGTAAGAATATAAACAATCAGCAGTGCCAGCAAGGCTGCGATGGAGACAATGATAAGGGATTCAGCCAGGAACTGAATCAGCAGACCGGTTTTGCCTGCTCCGGATACTTTCCTGATACCAACCTCCTTTGCTCTTGCCATTGATTTTGCTGTCGCCAGATTGATATAATTTATTATGGCGACAAGCAGGATCAGAATTGCAATTGCTGCAAATATTATTACCGTGGCCGGAGATCCCGGCGGTTCAAGATTATACTGGGTTGCCCCTTTGAGATGAATATCCTTCAAAGGTTCAGGAATATAGCTGAAATCATTGCCGGCTTTCCTGAAATCATCAATAGTTTGTCCCATTATTTCCTTAAGCTGGGGACCAACATAGTTTATAACCATTTCCTGAAATTTGTCCTGCAGGGCTTTGATGTCAGCATCATCCCTGACCACAAGATATGTATAAAAGCTGTGGCTTACCCAGAATTGATTATTGGCCATTCCAGGATAGGTGCTCATTGAAGCAAGGATGTCAAATTTAATATGTGAATTATCCGGGACATCCCTGATTATCCCTGTTACAGTGTAAAGTACCGTATCTGATTCCACAGTCAGTCTCTGGCCGATAGGATCCTGATCACCGAAATATTTTTCTGAATACTCCTCTGTAAGTACCATTGAACGTGGACGAACCAGCGCAGTCTGAGGATCTCCTTTTACCATTACAAAGTCCAGTACATCAAAAAAGTTGGAATCAGCAAACAGGACTCCCTCCTCATTGAACTTTTTGTCCCCAAATCCTATGAGCCAGTCTCCCATACCCCTGACTCTGGCAGCTTTCAGAACTTCAGGATAATCTTTGAGAATGGCCTGTGCCATTGGAGCTGCAGTAATAGCCTGATCAAGTTCACCGCCAGCCATCCGTCCTATAATTTTTACCCTGTAAATATTTCTGTAATTAGAATGGAACTTGTCGTAACTTAGTTCATTCATTACGTATAATGAAATGAAAATAAAGCTGATAAGTCCGATAGCAAGACCTGTAATGTTGATAGCGAAATATCCCCCGTGTTTTTGCAGATTGCGGGCTGCATTTACAAAGAAGTTCTTTATCATCTACAATTTATTTCCCTGTATAATAATTAAATCAAAAGGTTTTCTATTCGGTCCTTATTGAGCTTGCCGGATTGGTAATCGCCGCCTGGTAGGCTTTGTAACTTATTGTTATAAAGGTGATTACCACTGTGAGCAGGGCAGCAAGAACAAGAAGCAGTATGCCGATATTTGTCCGGTAGACATAATTCTCAAGCCAGTTGCTCATGAAATAATAAGCCACAGGCAGTGCTATTACAATGGATATCCCCACGAGGATAAGGAAATCTCTCGAGATAAGTCTCACAACCACCCCTTCGCTGGCCCCGAATACCTTCCTTATTCCTACTTCCTTTGTTCTTTGTTCAACCATGTACGAGGCCAGTCCATACAAACCAAGACAGGCGATCAGGATGGCAAGTATTGTAAACATGGTGAATATCTTTCCTCTTTTTTCATCAGCCTCAAACTGCCTGTTGAACCTTTCCTCCAGGAACGTGTAGGAATATGGCTGGTCAGGGAGTACCTCCTTCCATGTATTCTCAATGAAACCGAGTGTCTTTTCCATATTATTGCCGCTGAGCTTCACATAAACAATGTTGTTCAATTCCCTGTACACCAGCATCAGTGATTCAATTTCATTATACATGCCTGTCTGATGATAATCAGCCATTACCCCTATTACCCTGGCCCTGATGGCGTTTCCATCTCCGAGTTCTACCTTCTTGCCTATCGGTTCACTCCAGGCCATTCTTTTTGCAAGCGTCTCATTGACAACGACTCCCGTAAGAGTGTCGGATGGCATGTCCTGGCGGAAATCGCGTCCGTCAACCATTTTTATCTCAAGCGCATCAATAAAGTCATGATCAACAACCGCAAAGTTAATGCCCCTCTGGGCCATTCCCTGGTCGGTTTCCATATTGAAGATCACCTTGCCTGAACCTTCCCCCATCGGGGTATTTGTCGATGTAACGTATTTTATTTCCTCATTTTTCAGAAGCAGCTGTTTCAGAACCGGATACTTGGTTATCATCTGCCGGTTGTTGAGCTCGAGGGAAAGAATATTCTCCTGGTTGAATCCCTGGTCCTTTTCCTTAAGGAAATTCAGTTGCCTGAATACAACCAACGTGCAGACTATCATGGCAACAGAAATTGTGAACTGAATTATTACGAGAATCTTACGGAAGAGAGCTCCGGCTGATCCCTGTGTTATTTCCCCTTTCAGGACTGTGCCCGGACTGAATCTTGAAAGAACAAAGGCAGGATAACTGCCGCCGATGATACCGGCCACTATTATTACCATTAATACTGATATAAGAACAACCGGACTGGTAAGAATACCGATGTCAAATGATTTGCCCGCCAGTGTGTTGAACCTGGGTAGCAGGACAATCAGCAGTATAATGCTTATTATTAAAGAAATAACTGTCAGTAGTACTGATTCGGACAGGAACTGCAATATCAGAAGTGATCGCTTAGACCCCACTACTTTCCGCAGACCAACTTCCCTGGCGCGCCGGGTTGATCTCGCAGTTGCCAGATTCATGTAGTTCATCGCGGCAATGAGCAGAAGGAAAACAGCTACTATTGCAAATATGTAAACGTATGATATACTTCCCGTAGGTTCGGGTTCGCCCGAATTTGTTGAATAGAGATGGATTTTTCTTATTGGTTCAAGTAAATACTCTACAGTTATGTTCAATGGCCCGAAGATTGACTTCATATGGGCTTCGTACATTCCCTGGATTTTTGTCTCAAAACCTAAGGGATCAAGTCCCTCAGGCAATAATAGATATGTAAAGACTCCGAAGTTACCCCAGCTGCCAAGCTCTTTTGGCAGGTTATTCCTTGCTGCAAGAGCTTCGAAGCGGAAATGCGAGTTTGAGGGAACATCCTCAATCACACCGGTTACCTCATAAGTATTGGTTCCCTCCGTGAGTATTTTTCCTATCGGATCGGATTTTCCGAAATACCTGCCTGCCGCTGTCTCGGTAAGGACAATCTTGTTCGGATCCCTGACAGCCGACTTTACTTCCCCCTTTATTACCTTGTAGGTAAAGATGTCAAATACAGTGGAGTCGGCATAGAAGAAGTCCTCTTCGATATATTCCTTATCCTCAAATTTATAAGCTGCCCGGGGCATGTTTATAAACCGGGTGAAGGACTCCACCTCAGGATAATCGCGGGCTACCTGCGGTCCGAACGGGATCTGGGCAACGATCCACGTAAACTGATCATCCGTCTCGGTTATGGTCGAGGATACCCTGAAAATCCTTTCGGCCTTCTCATGATACCTGTCATAACTCAATTCATCCGAAACATAAATTATTAGAAACAGCGCGCTCGTGATTCCAAGTGTCAGTCCGAGCACATTCAAAAGGCTGTATCCGGCATGCTTGCGGATATACCTTACCGAGGTTTTAAGCAGATTTCTGAACATTGTGTTAAGTGAGTTGAGTTTCGAGGTTTAAAAATAAACTATTTTTTTCGTTCATAAGGTTGTGTATCCTGATTTCAAAAAAAATACTCATCAGACTACCGGATAATTTTTTTTTATATTCCCATAAAAGACTTTATTTTTTTCCGGATGCAACAGTTTAACTGCAAAATCGTCCTTAATTAAAAAATTATGTGACCCTGTCTTAAAAAATCCGGTTCCTCTTTTAGACAGATGTGATGAGGTTTGGGTTACAGAAGTCTTCGATAAATAACCCTCTTTCGCTAAAGCTTCAGAGGGCAAAGCCAGCAACAAGCAACCAGCAATCAGCAACAATTAATACCCCCAGATATGTTAAAAAACCTCATCGCCCACAGTTTACGATTGTTCAGAAGACAAAGATCCTACATGGTAATTAATATCCTGGGACTGTCAATCGGAATTGCCTGCAGTCTCCTGATAGCTATTTATGTTATAAATGAAGCTGGTTACGACAGGTTTAATGAGAAAAAGGACCGGATCTTCAGGCTGGTTCTGAACGGAAAGCTGGGTGGCCAGGAATTCATCGGCGCCTTTACATGCGCCCCGATCGGCCCCACAATGATGAGGGAATTCCCTGAAGTGGAGGACTATCTCCGGCTGACAGGCCGCGGTCCGACAGTTGTGGAATACAACGATCTGACTTTTGTCGATGATAACATCCTCGAATCCGATTCGGCTTTTTTCAACTTCTTTTCAATTCCGCTGCTGAAGGGAGATCCCCAAAATGTTCTTAATGCTCCCAGGCGGGCAGTTTTGTCCGAATCGACAGCCAGGAAAATTTTCGGCGATGCGAACCCGATAGATAAAGCAATCAAGATAGGCGATGACACCGCCCGTTACATAATTTCGGGAGTGATGGCCGACGTGCCGGCAAATTCACATTTTGAGGCAAGCATTCTGACTTCCTTCATGACAAATCCGCGATCGCAGAACCCGGTCTGGATGAGCAACAGTTTCAGCACTTACCTGCTTTTGAAACCCAACACAAACTTTGAAACTGTTGATGCCAAAATACCGGCAATGCTTGAGAAGTACGTAGGTCCGGAATTACAGCGCTTTATGGGTGTTTCAATCGAGGATTTCCTGGCCCAGGGTAATACATACAGGTTTTTCCTTCAGAACCTTCAGGATATTCACCTTGATCCTTCGATCCAGCAGGAGTTCAGGGCAGCAAGCGATCCCAAATACCTCTGGATTTTCGGCAGTATTTCACTCCTTATTATTGTCATAGCCGCCATAAACTTCATGAATCTTGCTACTGCACAGGCAACAAGGAGAGCCAGGGAAGTAGGCATCAAGAAGGTGTCCGGCTCCACCCGGGGAATGCTGATCTCACAGTTTCTTGGGGAGTCCTTTATCCTTTCATTCGTTTCATTGCTTTTCGCTCTTTTAATTATAAGGTTAACACTTCCTTATTTTAACAGCCTGCTCGGAGCCAGCCTCAGTCTCTCTCTCTTCGACACCTGGTACAAGATTCCTGTTCTGCTTGTCTTTACACTGATTGTCGGGATTTTTGCAGGAAGCTATCCTGCCTTCTTCCTTTCTTCATTTAATCCTTCGGAGGTGCTTAAGGGAAGCGTGAAGGGAAGCATGCGAAACGGAAGAATACGGAGAGTACTTGTTGTTTTCCAGTTTGCAATCTCAATCCTTCTCATTACCGGGACGCTCATAATGTACAGGCAGATATTCTTCATGCTTAACAAGGATGTCGGCTTCAACAAGGAACAGCTGCTTGTGATAAATATGGCACATTCGCTTCAGAACAGGGTGGAATCATTCAAGGAAGCTGTGAGGGAATTACCCGGGGTTATTGAGATTGCCAGTTCAACTGCCGTGCCCGGACGAAACAACAACCTGAACGGCTATGGAATCGAGGGAAGAAAGGATGAATCCTATCTTCTGCAGTCAAACTGGGTTGATCCCGACTTTATTAATACATATGAGATGACGCTGGCGTCGGGCCGCAGTTTTGACCGGTCGTTCACGTCCGACAAGGATGCATGCATAATCAACGAGAGCGCTGCAAAGAACTTTGGCATAACCGATATAACAAACGTAAGGTTCATGCTTCCTCAGGATTCGGGGAAATTCCAGTATCTGCAGGTTATCGGGATAGTGAATAACTTCAGTTTTGAATCGCTGAGAAATCCGATACAGCCATACATTTTCCTTAGTAAAGGGGAGTATCAGAACTGGGGCTATGTTACAGTAAGACTTACGGCACAGAACTACAGCCAGACAATCAGTGAAATAGAAAAGAGATGGAAGGATTTTACCTCCAATGATCCCCTTCAGTATTATTTCGTTGATGAGGATTTTGAACAAATGTACAAGCAGGAAAAACAGAATGCCCAGCTTGCAGTTATTTTTTCAGCTCTGGCAATACTGATCGCAGCTCTCGGATTGTTCGGACTCACATCCTTTACCGTCGAACAGCGCACAAAGGAGATCGGGATCAGAAAGGCAATGGGATCGTCGGTACCGGGTATTTATTTTGTCATTTCAAAGGAGATCATATTGCTGGTATCCATTTCTGCACTGATAGCCTGGCCATTAATTTATTTTATTGCAGATAAATGGCTGGAGAATTTCCATTACAGGATTAACGCCGGAGCCTTCAGCTTCCTGGCAGGTCTGGGAATTGCACTAACCGTTGCAATAGTTACAATCAGTTACAGGATCCTCAAAGCAGCGAGGATAAACCCGGCACAGTCGCTGAAATATGAATAATCGGAGGAATCTAGTACATCTTATTGATGAGCTGTCCTGACTTGTGACAATTAGTGTGTCAGGTATGTATTCAGGCTCATTTTATACCAACCTGATCGAGTCAGGGATGACGGCAGGAATGGCGAAACTGATTGTATTCCTGTAAGCCAATATCGCCGGTTCATAAACATTTCATCATGTCTTAAATCATTTTAATCTCAATATGGTGTTTAATATGCAGATATTTAATACCATAACTTTCCCCTCCTTCGCAAGCTAATCTTTATACACATCTTTTTTGTTGACATATTTCATGACCATAACAAAGCTTTCAACCTTATCATTAAACCTGTCCAGACCATTCTTCAAAGTAATATATCCTGGGGGCCCTTGGGATT